>NZ_JAKMQS010000017.1:0-18704 GCF_025771685.1 Campylobacter sp. IFREMER_LSEM_CL2194 | reverse complement strand
GCAAGCATTTCATTAAGATAATTTTTAAGTTCAAGCAATTGAGGGTGTGCTGGCATAGCAGTGATTCTTGCTGCTAAATTACCACCTTCAACCTCTCTAACGGTTTCTACTGATTGTTCTACTGCTTTAGCATCTTGTTCTAATGCATTTTTAGTTTTGGTGATGTTTTCATTGATAGCTTTTGCTATTATTCCAAATTCATCGTTACTCTTAACATCTATCATAGCAGAATCTTTAGTTTTATGATTGATAAAGTCAAAGAAAGAACTAAGACCATTTTGTATAGCTTGTAAAGGTGATAGATAATAAGAGATGATGAAATAAAGTAAAACAATACTTGCAATACTTGTAAAAATAACAATAATAGTTTGAATGTAAGCTATTTTTAGTGCAGGGGTTTCTATTACTTCTACATCTTCACCAGCACAAGTTGTATAACCATCAATTTTTACACAAATACCAAATCTATCGCCACCATTTTGAGTGGTATAATTAAAAATATTATAATCTCCAGCATTTTCATAAGCTTTAGCTACTGTAACTATATCTGGATTTTGCTCTCCACCAACTAATGATTTATCAGTTGATGCAAATACAGTATAAGCATGATCAAATACAAAAGTTCTTCCTGGTAATTCGTTAAATTTTTCTTGTAAGTCTTTAACTAAAACATCAATTGCTAATACCCCTATAAATTTACCATCTTTAATTAAAGGCATAGCATAGGTAAAACATGGCAATCCTGTTGTTGCATCAATATAAGCTGCTGTGATATATAAACCATTTTTCTTTCTAGCTTCTATATAAAATTCTCTTGTGGTGGCATCATAATTGTCAGCTTTTCCATAAATTCCATAGTCTAAGCCTTTACTATCGCTATCTGGATCGCTTACTATTAATTCTCCATTTGATTGAGCTATATAGACAGCCAAATAGCTGTTTATATCTCTAACGGTTTTAAGTAAATCGCCTGTGTTTTCCATAAGCTTTTCTTGGGTATTAAGTTCGTTATATGGAAGTCTTAAAATAGCTTGAGAAAGTTGCTCTAAAGAATGAGTATGGAGACTTTTAAAATCTCTCATTGATTTTTCTGCAACTTTTACATAGTTAGTTTCAGCCTTAACCACCTCATGATTTAAAGCTTTTTTTGTAAAAATAAAGCTAATAATTCCAAGTACTATCAAACAGATGATAGCTATAACATTAGCAATTAATGAAATTTTTAATTTAATACTTTTCATTAAATAACCTCCTTTTTTTATTTGCAATGTTGAAATTTGGTTTTATTATAACATTAAAATCAAAAATGTACAAATATTATCTAAATGATAAATTTTTATATTAATGTTTTTAAGAGTTTAGAGCATGCCTGCGAGAGTATAGTATAAGTCTCATTAAAATCTCCGCTATACCAAGGATCAGGAACTTCATCGTATCCTAATTCTAAAGCATAAGAAGTGATTTTGTGAATTTTGTGTTTAAAATTTGGAAAATTTTTAACTACATCATTATAATTAGAATTATCCATAACGATAATAAGATCATTTTCTTCACACATTTTTAAGCTTAGCTTTTGACTGCAAAATGGCTTGGAGTTGATATTTTTACTATTTAACATGGCTTTGGTTTTATAGTGCATATCCTCTCCATCATGATAACCTGAAGTGCCTGCGCTAGAAACAATAAATTTATCGTTTAAATTTGCTTTTATTAAAAGATCTTTCATGATAAATTCAGCCATAGGGGAACGACAAATATTCCCTAAGCAAACAAAAATAATTTTAGTCATTTTTTCCTCAAAAATTGTGTAGTTTTTTCAAAATTATAGCAGTATTTCAAAATATTTTTTAAGATTAATTAAAACTAAGATATAATTTTTCATTAATGGGGAGCTTTTGCTGAGAGGAAGTTAGACTTCGACCCTTGAGAAGTTTGGTAATGCGAACTTTGAATTCTTGCAAAAACTTTCCTTTTTTATAAAAAAGGATAAAAATGATACAAGCAAAAACAAAAACTAAAATTCCTATCTTAACTATAGCAGGAAGTGATTGTAGCGGTGGGGCTGGCATACAAGCTGATTTAAAAACTTTTAGCGCTCATAATTTATTTGGTATGAGTGTAGTTTTAAGCGTTGTGGCTGAAAACACTGCAAGAGTGATTTCTTGTTTTGATATACCCACTAAGATAATAGATGAGCAAATGTTAGCAGTTTATGAAGACATAGAGCCAGCTGCTGTGAAAATTGGGATGCTAGGTTCAAAAGAAATTATAACTTGCGTAAAAGAAAATTTATTACGCTTTAAAGCCAAAAATGTAGTGATTGATCCTGTGATGTTTGCAAAAAATGGCTATGCTTTAATGCCTTTGGAAAATTGTCAGTTTTTTAAAGATGAAATTTTATCTTTAGCTGATGTACTTACGCCAAATATACCTGAGGCTGAATTTTTATGTGATTTTAAAATACTTAATGAAGAGGATATGAAAAAAGCTGCTATAAAGCTTTTCAAAGAAGGTGCAAAAAGTGTTTTGATTAAAGGTGGGCATAGTAAAAATAATACTAATGATGTTTTTTATGACGGAAAGGAATTTAGTATTTTTAAAGCAGAAAAAATCAACACAAAAAACACACATGGCACAGGTTGTACATTAAGTTCAGCTATAGCTAGCAATCTTGCCTTAGGTAAAGAAAAGCATGAAGCTATAAAGCTTGCTAAAGATTATGTATATGGGGCTATATTAAATTCCTTAGCGCTTGGAAAAGGTTGTGGTCCAACAAATCATTTTTATCAATTTGATAAGGAATAAAAATGATTAAAATAGTAAGAGAAAAAAATCCTTTGATTCATCATATTACTAATTATGTTACAGCTAATGATTGTGCGAATGTAACTATAGCAATGGGAGCAAGTGCTGCTATGGCTGATTTTTATGAAGAGCAAGCTGATTTTGCTAGAATAAGTTCAGCCTTAGTATTAAACACAGGTACGATTAATCAACTTATAGCAAATTCTATGTTAAAAGCAACTAAAGAATATGCTTTATTAAATAAACCTATAGTTTTTGATCCTGTTGCTTTGGGTGTGAGTAAGGCAAGAGATGGGATTAATTTTGAATTACTTAATCTAAAAGGTATTAGTATTGTTAAGGCAAATGCATCTGAAATGGCTAGTGTTATAGGTTTAGATGGTAAAGCAAGAGGGGTTGATAGTACTTTTGTAATCGATAATGAGTTTTTAGAAAAAGCTAGAGAATATTCTTATAAAACTAAGCGTGTTTTAGCTATAACTGGAAAAATTGATTATATTATAAATCAAGAGCGCATTGCAAAAGTTTATAATGGCTCAATCATGGCTACTAAAATAACTGGAGCAGGTTGTATGTGTGCTTCTTTGTGTGGGGTTTTTGCAGGAGCATTAGAAGATAAATTTCAGGCTAGTTTATATGCTTTATTGAGTTTTGGCATAGCTAGTGAAATCGCTCAAGATCTTTCTAGTGGAAGTGGTAGTTTTAGAGTGAATTTAATCGATGCTTTAAGTAATTTAAATGATGAAGAAATTAAAAAAAGAGCTAAATATGAAATCATTTAAAATTTATCTTGTTGCAAGTAAGGGTGAAAAAAGCGAAAGCGAGTTTTTAAATATTTTAGAAGCTTCTTTGAAAGCCAAGATTGATATTTTACAACTTAGGGAAAAAAATCTTAGCACTTTAGAATTTTATAATCTTGCTTTAAAAGTTAAAGCTTTGTGTGAAATATATAATACGCCTTTTGTGATAAATGATAGAATCGATATAGCTATGGCTGTGAATGCAAATGGAGTGCATATAGGACAAAAGGATATGCCTTTAAAAAAAGCAAGAGAACTTTTAGGCGAAGATAAAATCATAGGACTTACAATCAATCATAAAAGTGAGCTTGCCAACACTCAAAGCGCTACTTATCTTGGAGTAGGGGCTGTTTTTGCTACGCCTAGTAAGCAAGATTGTGTTGTACTTGGTATAGATGGATTAAAAGAAATTGCTAGTTTAAGTTCTTTACCTATTGTAGCTATAGGTGGGATAGATGAAACTAATTTAAATTTGCTTAAAGACTGTAATATACAAGGTATAGCTGTGGTTAGAGCAATAATGCAAGCAAGTGATCCTTATATGGCAACTTTAAATTTAAGATCAAGTTTTGATAAAACTTTTATAGGAAAATAATGATTTATTTTATAGGGGATAAAGAATTTGATGGCGTTAAGACTATAAGATTAAATGAAATCAAATTTCTTGATTTTGAAGTGAATTTAAAAGAATTTGATTGTTTAATCATTAGCTCTAAGAATGCACTCAAAGCATTAATGTCAAGTAAAAGTAAAATTAATTTTGATATTAAACTTTATGCTGTGGGGCAAAAAAGTGCTGATTTTGCAAAAGAACTTGGTTTTAAAAATATCAAATATCCTAGTAAAGCTTATGGTAAAAATTTAGCTAGCAAGTTTTTATCTGAGTTTAAAAATAAAAAATGTCTTTATTTAAGAGCTAAGAAAATTAGCTCAGGCCTTGATGAGGTTTTATTAAATGAAAATATCTCTTTAAAACAATTAATTGTTTATGAAAATGTAGCCATAGAGCCCAAAAAAGATGAGTTAAAAATACAACATCCTAGTGTTTTTATCTTTAGCGCTCCTTCAAGCATAGAGCAATTTTTGAAATTTTTTGCATTAAAAAACGAAGATAAAGTTGTAGTTATAGGTCAAAGTACAGCTTTAAAACTTCATAATTTTAAAAATTTGTATATATGCAAAGAGCAAGATCTAAACTCTTGTTTAAAATTAGCTAAGAGTTTAGATCTTTAAAAGTTTTATATAGTAAATAAGAAGCAATAAACACCATAAGAACCTCGCTTGCAAAAGAAGCAAGCCAAACTCCATTTAAGCTAAGATAATATGATAATACCTGTATAAAGATAAAAGGTAATACTAAACTTTGTATGATGGATATGGCTAAAGAAAGCATGGGTTTATCTAAAGCGGTAAAAAAAGATGCGCAAAGTTTTCCAAGCCAGCTTAATAAAAAAGAAAAAGAAAACAATACAAGTGCATTTTGTGCTAGATTTGCAAAACTAATATCATTATTTTTATTAAAGAGAGAAACTATAATTTCGTTGAAAAAAAATGCAAGTAAAAACACAGATATTCCAAATACACCAGATGCTATAAACATTCTTTTAAAAATAGCTTGAATTCTTAATATGTTTTTATATCCATAGTTGTAACTTATAGCAGGTTGCATGGCTTCGCACATTGATAAAATTAAACCAAAAGCAAAGGTGCTTAAATAAAGTATAATAGAAAATGCCGCTAGTGCTTGATTCCCAGCTACTTTTAATAATATAGCATTAGCTAGTATGGTAAAAATAGAACTTGATATGTTTGAAAAAAATTCAGAAGATCCGTTATAAATAATATTTTTAAGTATTTTTAAATGAATTATGGGTTTTTTGAATTTTAAAATTAAGTCTTTAAAAATAAAAGGTATAAAGCCTAAAGTAGTTCCTAAAAACATACCTATACAAGTTGCTAAAGCAGCTGAGAATAAACTCCATTCAAAAATAACTATAAAAAGCCAATCCAAAATGATATTACTTAGAGCTACTGTGATATTAACCACCATGCTATAAAATGTTTTACCGCATATTCTTAAATAACTATCCATAGCAAAAGCTAACATGGTAAAAGGTGCAAAAAGAGCAAAAATTTGCATATATTCAGTGGATAAATTTTGTATGTTTTCATCAGCACCCATAAAAGCACTTAAAGGTTTTGCTAAGAAAAATCCTAATATTCCCATTAAGCAAGAAATTGCAAAAATAAGAACTATACAAAAAGAAAAAATAGCTCTTGCTTTTTCGATTTTTCCTTTACCTAGATTAATTGCTATTTGCACTGATGAACCTATGGCTATCATATCAGCCAAAGCAAAACTTATCATAATAAAGGGCATTACTAAATTCATGGCAGCTAATGAGTCTGTACCAAGGTATTTACCAACAAAAATTCCATCAATAATAATATAAAGATATATAAATGCAACACTTGCCATGTTAGGCAGGGCACATTTGCAAAACAATATAGTAGCATTTGTATTAGTGTAAAAATTGTGTAATGGCATAGTTTTCCTTATTAGTGTTTATTTTTGCGTTCTGTTTGATAATTTACGAATAAAATAAAGCTAATAGAGAGATTCTATACCTTCTATGATATCTTTAAAATACGGATCAACAATGATTATAAAAAAATCTCTAAAAAGCATTTATATCACCTAAATTTTAAAAATACAATAAATAAAAGAAATTATATTATAGTAGCGGTTATAAATTTCTTAATATAAAATTTAATAATTTTTATCCGATTTTTATAAACCCACAAAAAAAGGAGCAAGGATGCAAATAAATTCGTATTCACGTGTGGCGGTGGAGTCACAGATTAGCAATAGGAAGGCTGATTCGAATACTAAGCTTGAAGATGCCAATACTAAAAGCGCTAATAGCACAAAAGATATTGATGAGGATAAGCTTAGTAAGCTTGCTAGTATAGGCGGAAAAGGCATAACAGAACTTTATGCTATGAGTTTTATGCAACAAGCATTTAGCATGAGTTCATCTAATGGTCTATCTCAAGCTGGGATTTTTCAAGGAGCTCAGTCTAAGGATTCTTTAACGGCTATTTTATCAAATGTAGATTTTAAAGCTATAGGATATGAAGGTAAAGATATACTTAGTTTAAATGCTGATGAGGCAAAAGAGCTTATTGGGGAAGATGGGTATTTTGGTGTAGCAAAAACATCTCAAAGATTGGCTGATTTTGTTATTAATGGAGCTGGTGATGATATGGAAAAACTTCAAAAAGGTTTAGAAGGTCTAAAAGCAGGATTTGCGCAAGCGGAAAAAATGTGGGGTGGCAAACTTCCTGATATCAGCTATGAAACAATTGATAAAGCTATTGAAAAAGTAACTCAAAAAATCAATGAATTGGGTGGAAATTCTTTAGATATCAATGCATAAATTTATATCCCTAGTTTTAAACTAGGGATTTAGTCTATTTTTAAAACGCTTAAAAATGCTTCTTGAGGTAAATGTACTTTGCCAATAGCTTTCATTCTTTTTTTACCTTCTTTTTGTTTTTCAAGAAGCTTTCTTTTTCTAGTAATATCCCCGCCATAGCATTTTGCAGTTACATTTTTACCCATAGATTTTACATTTTCTCTTGCGATGATTTTATTTCCAATGCTTGCTTGAATGGCAACTTCAAAAAGCTGCCTTGGGACGATTTCTTTCATCGCTTTTACTAGCTCCCTACCTTTGCTTAATGCCTTTTCATTTGGCACTATGATGCTTAGTGCATCGACATTTTCACCGGCTACTTTAATATCAAGCTTTACAAGATCACCCACTCTAAATTCAATAGGCTCATAATCAAAACTAGCATAACCTTTGGTAAGTGATTTGAGTTTATCGTAAAAGTCCATAACGATTTCGTTTAAAGGTATATCATACTCAAGTAAAACACGCTCAGGAGTGATATAATCCATCTTAACTTGCATACCACGTTTGCGATTTAAAAGAGTGATTAAATTTCCTAAATATTCGCTTGGGGTTATGATAGTTGCTTTTACATAAGGTTCTTTTATGTGATCGATTTTATTTACTGGAGGCAGCTCGCTTGGATTTTGAATTTTTAAAACTTCTCCATCAGTTTGATAAATTTCATAAGTAACAGTTGGAGCAGTAGCAATCAAATCAAGGTTAAACTCACGCTCAAGTCTTTCTTTAATAACCTCCATATGTAAAAGACCTAAAAAACCAACTCTAAAACCAAACCCTAAAGCTAGCGATGTCTCAGGTTCATAGGTAATAGAACTATCATTGAGTTTTAATTTATCTAAAGCATCTCTTAAATCTTCAAATTTATCCGTTTCTATAGGGTATAATCCTGCAAAAACAAAAGCTTTGGCTTTTTCAAAACCACCAATGGCTTCTTTTGCCTTATTTTTGGTTAGTGTTATGGTATCGCCCACTTGAACATCAGCAACATTTTTAAGTCCAAGCACGATAACACCTACTTCACCTGATTCTAATTTTTTGGTTTTTATAGGGCTTAATGGGTGAGGGTAAAAAAGATCTTGTACAAGATGTTTTTTATCTGTACTCATAACTAAAACTTCATCATTTTTAGCTATATTTCCCTCATAAATTCTAACTAAAGCTAAAGCTCCAAGATAATTATCAAACCAAGAATCATAAATTAAAGCTTTAGTAGGTGCTTCATCATCGGTTTTTGGCGCAGGAATTTTTGTGATGATGGTTTCTATGAGTTCTTTTATACCTACACCTGTTTTTGCGCTAACACAAATTGCATTAGAGCAATCAATGCCTATAATATGTTCTATTTCGTGCTTAACTTTTTCTATATCAGCTGAAGGAAGATCTATTTTATTTATCACTGGTATGATTTCAAGATCGTTTTCTAAGGCTATATAAACATTGGCTATAGTTTGAGCTTCTACTCCTTGTGAAGCATCAACAACAAGCAAAGCTCCCTCGCAACTTGCTAAAGAGCGACTTACTTCATAGGAAAAATCAACATGACCTGGAGTATCTATTAAATTTAATACATATTCTTCGTTATTAAGTTTATAATTTAAACGCACAGATTGAGCTTTTATAGTTATACCACGTTCTTTTTCTATATCCATAGTATCCATTACTTGAGCACTCATTTGTCTATCGCTAATTGCACCACATTCGCTAATAATTCTATCAGCTAGTGTACTTTTTCCATGATCAATATGAGCTATAATAGAGAAATTTCTAATATTTTTCATCAAAAAACCTTAAGATTGTCTCATTTTTCTTTTTGCTAAACCTATTTGCTCATAAGCATCTATTTCGTTTTTTAAAGTTTTATATCTTTTTTTTAATTCATTATTTAAAAACGAAATATTCTTAGGAGTGGCATTGGCATTTGCTGAAATAGCACTAATAAAATCAAGTTTTCTTTTAGCGGCGCTATCTTTTGGATTAGATCCTAATTTTTGTGAATTTAAAAACTGCAAAATCAAAGCTTGAATTTCTTGAGAATTTTTTGCATCATTAGCTTTAGATATAAAATCTTCAATGTTAATTATTTTTGGAGTTTTAGTGATATTTGATTTATTGGTGTTTTTATCTTTGTGTGTAAAAAATAAAACTAAAAGAATTCCAAGTATAATAACAATAACTAAAGCAATAATCAAAAATACAAAAAGAGAATTATTCATTTAAAACTTTCCTATAATTTTTTTGCATAAGATTTTTTGAAATAACTTGCTATGCTTAATGCCACCATAAATAAAAAGCCCCAATACACATAATCAGGAATTTTTACTGAATCTCCTGCTGCGTAAGAGTGCATACCAGTTAAAAAGTAATTTACTCCAAAATAAGTCATAATAATCACCCAGTATGCAAACATAGAGCAAACTGCAAAAGTGTATTGATTTGCCCATTTTGGCACCATTCTAATGTGTAAAATAGCCGCATAAACTAAAATACTAATTAAAGCCCAAGTTTCCTTAGAATCCCAACTCCAATATCTTCCCCAGCTTTCATTTGCCCATATAGCACCTAAGAAATTTCCAACTGTAAGTAAGCAAAGTCCTAAGATCATAGCCATTTCGTTGATTCTTGTTGCTTCTGTAATATTTCTTAAAATATTTTCATTATGCTTACCATTGATTTTTAGCATGCATAGTAAAACAAGTACAAATATACCTAATAATGCACATAGTCCTAAAAATCCATAGCTAGCAGTAATAACTGAAACATGTATAGTTAGCCAGTATGATTGCAACACAGGAACTAAGTTGGTAATTTGTGGATCCATTTGGCTAAGATGAGCTACACCTAAAGTAACCCCTGCTAAAATAGAAGTTAAAGAAAGTGCAATAGGGCTTTTTCTGGAAAAGAAAATTCCAGATAATGATAAAGCCCAAGCTATATAAACCATACTTTCATAAGCATTACTCCATGGTGCGCGACCTGCTATATACCAACGCAAGGCTAAACCTAAAGTATGGATGAAAAATGCCACGATATTAAATATATAAACACATTTAAAAATAAAATCAATGCGGATTTTTGGCAGTAGCATCTTAATAAAAACTATAATTAAAAGCAAAAATCCAGCACAAAGATAAAGAGGGGTAAGATTTACAAAAATTTGACTTTTATTGAAAAAGATTTCTGTGCTAATTTTTTTAGCACTAGGCATAACTTCATGGCCGTATTTTTCTTGGTAATTTTTGATAGCATTTAAGTTTTTAGTTGCTTCATCCCAGTTATTATGTACAATGGAATTACTAACTGCATTAAAATAGTTTTCTAAAATACTTTTAACCTCCGCACCTTCTTCACCTTTTAATCCTATATAAGCTTCACGTGGTGCTACCCATTGATTATTTGTGCTATTTTGTAAAGGAATAAATCTAAAAATATCACCTGAGAAAATTAAATTTACAATATTAACCCTTTCATCAAGCTTGATGATTTCTTTATCAAAAACACTTCTGCGGTTTGGATTTTTTCTATTAGCATTTTCTACATATTTTTGTAGTTTATATGAATCTGTAGTGAAAAAATCTTTAAAACTAGTATAGGCTCTAGGCTCAATTTCTAAAATTTTAGAAATTTCTTCATTAACCAAACGACTGCTTGGCATAAAAATAATATCTTTATCATACCATGCACTACCATCAAAAATCATTGATATGATTGTTGCTTCAGCACTTTGTCCTTGGAAGGTCGTTGTTTTATGTATTTTTTCTAAAACTTCCATGGCTAAAGTATTAAAAGGAACCATTCTACCATCAGGCTTTTGCACTATCAAAGAAGCAAGTTCTTTAGCGTGTGCTTCATCTACCTTGATAGGCTCATTTGCGTAAGTATTTTGGCCTGCAAATAAAACTAATATAAAAGCCAATATCGCGCTTGTTCTTTTCAAGGTGTCTTGATTGATTAATTTAGCTAAAGTCCTAAATCTTGAATGAGGATTTAAAATATTTAAAAACATTCCTAATGTGAGTAAAAAATATCCAATATATGTAGGAATTTTACCCGGATCTTTATTCACTGAAAGTATGGTACCAAGCTCATCTTGATCATAAGAACTTTGGTAAAATCTATAGCCTTGATAATCTAAAACATTATTCATGAAAATTTTATATTCTAGTTTCTTATTAGCATTGTCAATTTCTACATAACTTGCATAAGACATAGGCGACATCGAGCCAGGATAGCGTTCTAATTCAAAGTCTTTTAGGTACATTTCAAATGGCATTTCTATTCCTTTAGGACCCCATCTTAAAAAGAAAGGTTGACCTGCTACATCAATGCGAATAGGCGAGTTGTATTCTACTAGGAAAACTTCTTTGGATTCTCCTTTATAGCTTAATTTTAATTTTAAAGCATTAATAGCATTATCTGAAAGTTGAGTTGGCATATATTTAGTGCTTTGTGCAAAATCTTTGAAATTATTTAATAAAGAATTATTCCAGTATTTTGCCTCACCAAATAAAGAAATCAAAGCATTGCGTCCTAGCTCTATCCAACTATTTTTAAACCAAGTAAAAAAGCTTTCATCTTGAGCTTGATTGATACCTTCTAAAGTTTTTTTACCATGTAAGGAAGCAAATTTAACCACTAAATTAATATCATTAAAAGAATATAATCTTAAATCTTTAGCTTGTGCTTTTTGATTTGCTTTTAAAATATTTTCTTTGCCATCACTCATTGACATGTATTTTAAATCAAAATCAGCACTAAGTTTTAAATCTTTATCGATTTTTATATAAGGACTTGGAACAGAGTCGTTTAAAAATGCTATATTAACGCCATTGATATTTTCAATATCTCCTGCTTGAAAAAGCAATTCTTTAGATTCGTTATTTTGTGAAAGCATTAAAGATAAAAGTGGAGCAGAATTATTATCATCAATATAAACTTCTTTTGCATCTAAGATTAAATTTTCATATGCAATTTGAGCTTTTTCATCAGGCAAGATTAAATCAAATGAAAAATCATTTACAAAAGGCAGGGTTGCAATATATTCAGATTTTGAAGCACTATATACTTTATCATCTTTTAAGGTTGCTATGTAAATATAACTTTTTGAAGTTTCAATAATATTGTTTTTTTCATTTTCTCTAATGTGTAAATTTCCCTCAAATCCCATATACCTAGTCATCGCTGAGCCTAGTAATATAAATAAAAATGAGATATGAAAGATTAAAAGTGGTATTTTTTTCTTATTAAACATTTTGTATTTAAAAAGAGCTGCTAAAAGATTAATCCCTAGTATGAGTTGTATAAAGCCAAACCAAGAAGAGCCATAGATCATCGCCCAAGCTGTTGGTGTATTATAAGCACTTTCTATGAAAGTAGCTAGGGCGCAAAATAGGGCAAAAATTAAAAACAAAAAAATAGAAATTTTTATATCCCCAAAAGCTAAAAGTTGTTTTTTCATGAATTAAGCTCCAAGGTATTTTTTTCTAATCTCATCATTGCCGATAAGATCTTTTGCAAGTGCATGCATAGCAATTTTGCCATTTTCCAAAACATAAGCATAATCGCTGATTTTTAAAGCTGAAAATGCATTTTGCTCTACTAATAAAATGGTGATTCCTTCTTCTTTTAATTTGACTATAATATCAAAAACTTCTCCAACTATTTTTGGAGCAAGACCTAATGAAGGCTCATCAAGCATTAAAAGTTTTGGCTCACTCATGAGTGCTCTTGAGATAGCTAGCATTTGAGCTTCTCCGCCACTTAGAGTTCCTGCAAGGGCATTTTTTTTATCTTTTAATCTTGGGAAAAGCCTATACATTTGATTTTTTAAATGCTCATAATTTTCTGCATTATTAAAAGCACCAATTTTTAAATTTTCCTCTATAGTAAGATTGATAAAAACCCTTCTTCCCTCAGGTACTAAAGCAATGCCTTTTTGAACTAGAGTGTGCGGTAAATGTCTTTGAGTGTCATAACCTAGAAAAGTTACCTCGCCAGTTTTTTTAACACAATTTAGCATAGCATTAAGTGTTGAGGTTTTTCCTGCGCCATTTGAGCCTATTAAGCTAACTATACTTCCTGTTTTTATAGTAAAATCAATACCTTTAACAGCTTCAATCAAACCATAATAAACATGTAAATCTTTAACTACTAGCATTAAAATCTCCCAAATATGCACTAATTACTTCAGGGTTTTGCACCGCATCGTTTGGTTTTCCCTCAAAAATAGTCTTACCATAATCAAGCACCATAACTCTATCACAAAGCTTATTTACAAATTTCATATCATGCTCTATAAGTAAAACACTAATTTTTTTATTATCTCTTATGTTAAAAATTAACTCGGCCAAATCATCACTTTCTGTAGAATTCATACCTGCTGCAGGTTCATCTAACAATAAAAGTTTAGGATTTGTTGCTAAAGCCCTTGCTATTTCAACTTTTCTTTGCTGACCATAACTTAAACTAGTAGCTTTTTCATCAGCCAAATGAGCAATATTGAGTTGTTCTAAAATTTCATAAGCTGCTTTTTTTGCATTTTTTTCTGCTTTGGAAAATCTTCCAAGATGTAAAAAGGCTTCGAAAATATTATATTTAATACTTTGATCAAAACCAATCAATACATTTTCTAAAACACTCATGCTTGAAAAAAGTCTTATGTTTTGAAAAGTTCTTGCTATACCTAGATGAACTATTTTGTGTGGTTTTAAATGATCAATTTTTTTTCCTAGAAAAAAGACTTCCCCGCTACTTGGCTTATAATTTCCTGTAATAATATTAAACAACGTAGTTTTTCCTGCACCATTTGGGCCTATAAGTCCAAAAATTTCACTTTCTTTAATAGCAAATGAAGTATTAGCTATAGCGCTAACTCCACCAAAATTTTTATGAATTTCTTTAAGCTCTAAAATCATTTTTTCTTCCTTTTAGAAAACTTAAACAAAACATCTGTTAATTCTTTATCTCCCATTATTCCTCTTCTTGCAAAAAGCATTACCAAGATCAATACAATGGAAAATACAACCATTCTAAGACCAGGCATAGCAGGGGTTTCATAACCAAAAATATTCATACTTTCATCTAAAAATCTTAAATACTCACTTCCACCTATTACTAAAATAGCCCCAATGATAGCACCAGTAGTTGAACCTAAACCACCCAAAACAATGATGATTAAAAGTTGGAAGGTAAATAAAAAGTCAAATTGCTCAGGTGAAACTGAAGCTAGTGCACAAGCTAGCAAACCTCCCCCAACACCTTCTAAAAACGCTGAAGTGCTAAAGGCTAAGGTTTTAATATTAAAGGTGTTTATACCCATTGCTAGTGCTGCATCTTCATCATCTCTTATAGCTTTCATAGCTCTACCAAATTTTGAACTAACAATGTTTAAGATGATAATAACAGAAAATATGGCAATCCCACCACTCCAGTATAAAGTAGTGTGTTTAGGAATGTCGTTTAAGCCTAAAGAGCCATTTGTAACAGAAGCAAAGTTAATCGCCATAAGTTTAATGATAATACCAAAACCTAGTGTTACAATAGCTAAATAATCCCCTCTAACTCTAAATACTGCAAAAGCCAAAACTAAAGATAAAAGCATAGCGCAAAGTCCAGCAGCAAGTAAAGCCACAATAAAACTTGGCGAATGAATCATCAAAATAAAGCTACTTGGATCTTCTAAAGAAAACTGATCGATTTTGCTTTCACTTGTAAGTAATACTAAAGCTGCAACATAAGCTCCTATAGCTACAAAGCCATTTGGTTCTAGTGAAAATTGTCCTGTAACCCCGTTGATAAGATTATAGCTTACTGCTAAGATAACAAAAATAGCAATATTGCTTAAAATTCCTATTTTATAATCATTGAAAAAATAAGGAGATATAAAAAGAAAAGCAAGTGCTATGATAAAAAAACTTAAATGTGTAATTTTTCTTGCAACCATCTTAAAACCTACTTTTTTCAAAATTTATGCCCAAAATTCCAGTTGGTTTAAAAAGCAAAATCAATACTAAAAAGATAAATGCAAAAGCATCTTTAAAACCAGAAAGATCGGGGAAAATAGCAACTACAACAACTTCTGTAAATCCTATAATCAAACCACCTAATACTGCTCCAGCAACCGAACCAATACCACCTAAAACAGCAGCGCCAAATGCCTTAAGTCCTATAAGAGTTCCCATGCTAGGTTCAACAGAAGGATAGCTAACAGCCCAAAAAATACCACCAATAGCGGCTAAAGCTGAGCCTAGTGCAAATACAATAGCGATAATACGATTTGCGTCAATCCCCATTAAATTTACAGTATGAATATCAAAAGCTAAAGCTCTAATAGCAATGCCATATTTGCTTTTATAAAGTATGAATAAAACCACTAATAGTATAAAAAATGTCAAAATAGGTACTAAAATACTATTAATGCTAATGCTGATATTATTAAAATTAATCACTGTTTCAAGATAACTTGGTACAGGAAAATATTTTGGGGTTGAGCCAAATAAGACATTAAATACATTTTGTATTAAAAAGCTTATACCTATGGCTGTAATAAGTAGAGAAATTCTAGGTGCTTTTCTTAAAGGTTTATAAGCTACTCTATCAATAGCTATACCTAAAGCTGCTGCAAATAACATAGCCAAAGAAAGAGCTCCTAAAAAAGGCACATTCATACTTGTGACACAAAATAAAGCTGAGTATGCACCTACCATCATGATATCACCATGTGCAAAATTAATCAATCTTAAAACACCATAGACCATTGTATAGCCTATAGCAATAAGTGCATACATGCTACCTAAGCTAAAACCATTTATAATTTGCTGTAAAATTAAAGAACTATCCATTGAACCTCTTAAAATTTTATTTACGGAAGAATCGTATCTTTATAAATTTGTTTTTGATTTTCTATTGATTTTATAACAATTGAACGCGTAGCATTGCCTGTTTTATCAATGTTAATTACTCCGCTAACACCTTCAAATTTTGAAGTAGCGTGGATATTGTTATTGATACATTCACTGTTAAAATCATTAATACATTTTTGCATAGCTTCAAAAATCACAAAATATGCATCTGCACCCATAGCTGTGAAATTTGGAACTTCTTTGCTTTGTTTTTCTTTTTCATAAGCTAGTATGAAGTCTTTTGAAAGTTGTGTTGGTGGGTTGTTATAATCAAAACTATCGGTAAATAAATATCCCTCTGCAGCATCTTGAGCTAAATTAACAAAGGTTTCATCAGCCACCCCATCTGCTGAACCCATAGGGATATTTATACCCATTGCTTTTGCTTGACGTGCAAATAAAGAAGCTTCGGTATAATATACTGGAAGATAAATAAAATCAGGTTTTAAATTTTTAATTTGTGAAAGAATAGCTTTAAAGTCTTTATCGCCTGCTGTGATTCTAAATTTATCTAAAATTTTTCCACCTTGCTTGCTAAATTCTTTTTCAAAGGCTCTAGTTAAACCCAAAGAATAATCCGCACTTTGATCGCTAATTATCACAGCTTTAGTATAGTTAAGTTTATTTTTTACATAATTAGCTAAAGATGAGCCTTGAAAGCTATCCATAAAACAAACCCTACTAGCATATAATTTTTTATTTAAAATTTTATCAGCAGTAGCTGCAGGAGCAACCACTGGGATCTTTTTTTCTTCGCCAATTCTTATCACTTGCAAAGTATTAGCTGTTAACATTTCACCAATTAGCGCATAAGCTTTGTTTTGCGAAACTAATCTTGTGCTAGCATTGGCACTTTCTATTTTATCACCTTTTGTATCAACTACTACTAAATTTACTTTATCTCCATTGCTTAGAGTGTTTTTCATGGAATTTGCAATTTTCACTCCATCTAAAGCACTTTGTCCATATGCTGCCGTAGAACCTGTTAGAGGTAAAACTACGCCAATGTTGATTTCTTTTGCTTGTATAATATTGCAAGCTATGACAGATAATATAGCTATACTAATTTTTTTCATAGTTTACCTTTCAAGGATTGATAATAGTTTTATATACTTGTTTTTGATCTTGTATTTCTTTTATAACTACAGAACGACTCGCATTACCACTAGCATCTATGCTTATAACCCCACCCACACCTTCAAAATTACTGGTTGAGTGAATTTTTTCATTAATGCATTGTGCATTAAGATTGCTAGCGCATTCATTCATTGCATTTACCATTACATAATAAGCATCAGCTCCCATAGCAGAAAATGCTGGAAGCTCTTTGGTGCCATGATCTTTTTCATAAGCATTGATGAAATTTTTAGACAAAGCTGTTGGAGGATTGTTATAATCAAAACTATCAGTAAATACTACTCCATTGACAGCATCACCACCAAGCTCTATAAATGTTTTATTATTTACCCCATCTCCTGCGCTTAAAAGTTTGTTAAATCCAACCGCTTTTGCTTGTCTTGCTATTAAGGCAGCTTCTGGGTGATAAATTGGCATATAAACAAAGTCTGGATTGATACTTTTAAGTTGTGAAACAATAGCTTTAAAGTCCTTATCACCCGAAGAAATGGTTAATTTTTTAAGTACTTTTCCACCATTTTGCTTAAATTCTTTTTCAAAAGCTCTTGCTAGACCCAATGAATATACATTGCTTTGATCGACTATAACAACCACGCTTTTTAAATTTAAATCTTTATAGGCATAATTAGCAAATTTATCTCCTTGAAAGCTATCCATAAAACAAACTCTACTAGCATAGCTTTTTTTATCTAAAAGCTTATCACCTGAGGCAACTGGAGCTATAGCAGGAACTTTTCTTTCTTCGGCTATGGATAAAACTTGCATAGTATTTGGTGTAACAGCTTCGCCTATAAGACCTAAAACTTTATCTTGAGAGATAAGTCTAGTAGTAGCATTTGCTGCCTCTATTTTATCACCTTTAGTATCAATGGCTATAATTTTAATACTATCTCCATTTTTTAAATTCGGGTTTAAAGTATTGGCTAGTTTAATACCCTCATATACATCATTACCATAGGCTGCTAAAGTGCCAGTAAGCGGTAAAACAACCCCTATTTTTACCTCTGCAGCATAAATTGAACTAGCACAAAGTAAGCTAGCTAATAGTAGATTTTTTTTCATGAAAACTCCTTTTTTTGTTATTTTAAAAATGTATTGTGTTTAGTTTTTGGTGCTGGCTCTTCTTCTAAAAGATCTTTTTGATTAAGCTCTATAGAAAAATTTTGTCCTTTTAAATAAGCTATGATGTGGTTCATATCACTATCACTTAATTTTTTAGCATACAAACTCATTTGGATATTATCGCTTGATTGATTTTTAAAATATCCATTAGCATAATCCTTCAAAGCACCTTTGATTTCTTCTGGACTTAAGTCTTTAAGAGCTCTTTTGCCATAAGAATTTTTTTCTCCATTCTCTCCATGACAAGTATTACATTTATTTTTAAAATATATTTCTTTAGCTTTTTCTAAGTCATAACTAATGTTATCATTAAAAGTATAAGTAAATAAAGATTTTACATTAAAAGCCAATAGTGAATTAAAAAATAAAACACTTACAATAAACAAGCGAAACATAAATATAACCTTTTTTAGTATATAAATAAAGCTCGATTATATCTAAAAAAAATAAATAATCTCACT
>NZ_JAKMQS010000016.1:0-9651 GCF_025771685.1 Campylobacter sp. IFREMER_LSEM_CL2194 | reverse complement strand
TGTTATTATGGTGGTGTAAGTGTGTAAGTTATGATTGAAGAAAAGAAAAAAAAAGGGGAGGGGGGCGATAAAAAAAGGACTATGGATATTGGTTTATAACATGTGGTAAATTTTTAGAAAAAAATAATGAGATGTGAGTTATTATAAAATGTAGAAAATTTATGTCAAATATAATGAAAACAATATCTTAAATATAGCTAATAAACAAGAAAACAAAAGAGAAAACTAACAATTAAAGATAAAATATGATTAGATAAATTTATACTAAAAATACTTGAAAACAATAAATGGATTATGTTTTAAGATAATATAAGTATATTATCTTTTTTGTTTATTAAGAAGATTCACACTTAGTAAAACAATAAAACTAAAAATTAAAAGTATGAGACTATAAATATGGGCTGTGGTAAAATCTAAATTTTCCATACTTTCATATATAGCAATACTAGCTACTTTTGTTTCTCCGCTTAAAGAACCGCCTATCATTAATACTATACCAAACTCACCCATAGTATGTGCAAAACTTATTACCAAAGCACTTAATATAGCTGGTTTAATACTAGGTAAGATTACTTTAAAAAGCGTGATGAAAGAATTTTTTCCCAAAGAAAAACTAGCTTCTATAACATTTTTAGAAATCATAGACATTGCATTATATAAAGGATTAAACATAAAAGGTAATGAATAAATACAACTTGCTATCACCAAACCTTCAAAAGTAAAAGCTAAAGTGATATTAAAATATTTTTCTAAAAAATTACCAAAAAAAGAGTATTTTGAAAATAAAATCAATAAGTAAAAACCAACAACAGATGGTGGTAAAACTAAAGGTAAGGTTATTATAGTTTCTAGAATTTTTTTTGCTCTAAATTGCTTAAAAGTAAAAACCCAAGCAAGTGGTATGCAAAAACAAAACAAAATTATACAAGTAATAATAGAAAGTTTTATGGAAACTAAAAAAGGTGTCCAATCTATACTTAATAATAATTGCATCATTATTAAAACTTTCTCAAGTCAAAAAAGACTTGAGATTATTTTCCTAAATTTGGCTCCATTTCTATAATTTTCCAAGGAAGTCCTTGAGTATTTAACTCATCCATAAAAGGTTTAGCGTCAAATTCTTCCATGTTAAACACACCTTTTCCTTGCCAAATTCCTTTAGCAATTAACTTTGTTCCTATCATTGCAGGAACTCCGGTAGTATAACTCACAGCTTGCGCTCCAGTTTCTTTAAAGCACTCTTCGTGATTGCAAACATTGTAAATATAAACTTGTCTATCTTTTCCATCTTTTACACCACGAATCACACAACCTATATTAGTATAACCTTTGGTGCGAGGACCTAAACTAGCAGGATCAGGAAGTAGTGTTTTTAAAAATTCTATTGGTATTATTTCTTTGCCTTGATGCATAACAGGCTTAATACCTAGCATACCAACATTTTCAAGACATTTCATATGAGTTAAATAGCTTTGCCCAAAAGTCATAAAAAATCTTATTCTTTTTAAACCTTTGATATTTTTTACTAAGCTTTCAAGCTCCTCATGATAAAGTAAATAGCTATCCTTTACCCCTACTTCAGGATAATCCCATTCCATTTTTATTTCCATAGGTGCAGTTTCTATCCATTTTCCATTTTCCCAGTAACGACCTTTAGCAGAAACTTCTCTTAAGTTAATCTCAGGGTTAAAATTAGTTGCAAAGGCATAGCCATGATCTCCAGCATTACAATCTAATATATCTATATAATGAATTTCATCAAACAAATTTTGCTGTGCATAAGCGCAAAATACATTAGTAACACCAGGATCAAATCCACTGCCTAAAAGTCCTAAAATTCCTGCTTGTTTAAACTTATCATTTCTTACCCATTGTTCTTTATATTCAAATTTAGCCAAATCAGGATGTTCATAGTTTGCAGTATCTACATAGTGGATATTAGTTTGAATGCACGCATCCATTAAAGTAAGATCTTGATAAGGTAAAGCCACATTTAATAAAATTTCAGCTCCTGTTTTTTTGATAAGTTCTACAACAGCAGCGGTGTCATCTGCGTCTATTTGCTCAGTTTGAATTTCTACACCTAAACGCTCTTTTATAAAAGCTGCTATTTCATCACATTTACTTTTAGTTCTACTTGCTAGGGTTATTTTACTAAAGACATCACTATTCATTGCACATTTTACAGTCGCAACACGGCTTACACCACCTGCACCTATAATCAAAAGATTTTTCATCATTTTTCCTTAAATTTTTTAGAAAATTGTAACAAAAAAACTTTATAAAGCATTGAAATAAAAAAACAAAAAATAATTTTTATAATGTTTTTTTAAAATAAAACAAGTAAAATGATAGTTTTTTAAATTTTTTAAGGACACTTATGAATTTACAAAGTGTGGAACTTTCTTATCCTATTGTTATTACTTTTATTACCTATGCATTTTTAATGCTTTTTATAGGTTTTTATTTTTACAAAAAAAATCAAAATAGTAAAGATTATTTTGTTGGTAATACATCCATGGGGCCGGTAATATCTGCCTTAAGTGCAGGTGCTTCTGATATGAGTAGTTGGCTTTTAATGGCTTTTCCTGGTGCTTTATATGCAGCTGGTTTGGGACAAATTTATATAGCCATAGGTTTAAGCTTTGGTATGTTTTTGAACTGGACCTTTGTTGCTAAAAGATTAAAGATTTTTTCTCAAATAGCCAAAGAATGTATTACAATTCCTGATTTTTTCGAAAGTCGCTTTCATGATGATAAGCATATTTTAAGAAGCATTTGCGCAATAGTTATTTTAGTATTTTTTACTATTTACATTAGCGCTGGATTAGTAAGTGGTGCTAAGCTTTTTGAAAGTGTATTTAATTTACCTTATATTTTTGCCTTAAGCATTGGATTTTTAGTTATTGTTTTATATACTTTTTTAGGTGGTTATAAAGCTGTATGCTGGACTGATATGATACAAGGACTTTTAATGATGAGCTCATTAATCATCATTCCTTTTGTGATGATTTTTGAACTTGGTGGCTTTGGCGAAGCCTTTTCTACTATAAATGAAGTAAAACCCCAAGCCTTTGGTTTAGATGGTGGTGGTTGGCTAGTCGTAGTATCAACCCTAGCATGGGGGCTTGGTTATTTTGGTCAACCTCACATTTTAATTCGTTTTATCTCTATAATAAATGTAAAAGAAATTCCTACTGCAACTTTTATAGGCATAACTTGGATGGTAATTTCTTTATTTGGTGCTGCTATGATAGGATTTTTAGGTATTGCTTATATAGCTAAATTTAATCTCACTTTAAATGACCCTGAAAGAATATTTATTGTAATGTCTCAAGTGCTTTTTAATCCTTGGGTGGCAGGAATTTTACTCAGTGCTATATTGGCAGCTATTATGAGTACTGCAAGTTCTCAACTGCTAGTGTGCGCTTCTAGCTTGGTGCAAGATTTTTATACACAAATCTTAAAAAGAAAAACAAATGATAAAAATATTACTTTATTATCACGTCTAGGTGTTTTAGCTGTTGCTTGCATAGCTTTTATACTTTCACTTGATACTCAAAGTCAAATTTTAGGTATAGTTTCTTACGCTTGGGCTGGTTTTGGTGCAAGCTTTGGAAGTGTTATTTTATTTTCTTTATTTTATAAAAATATGAGCAAAGAAGGTGCGATAGCTGGAATGGTTAGTGGAGCTTTAACTGTTATATTTTATAAACATTTTGGTTCAAATTTTATAGCAATTTATGAAATCATTCCTGGATTTTTAGTTGCAAGTTGTTTTATTGTGATTTTTAGTATAATTTTTAAAGCAAAAAAACATACAATAAAACACTATGAAAAAATGTTAAAAGAAATTTAAATGTTTAAATCTTTTTTTTATTCAAAAAAATGGGCATTGTGGGCTTATTTGGGTTTATTTTTTTTACTAGCTTCTTTACTTGCTCAAACTTCCATTAATGTTGCAATAAATGAATGGTATAAAGAATTTTATGATGTTTTACAAGATGCAAAAAATCATAGTATAGATGACTTTTATCATTTTATTAAGCAATTTTTATATCTAGCATTGCCTTATGTATTAATCGCTACTATCACACAATATTTTGGAAGTATTTATGCCTTTAAATGGCGTGAGGCTATGACTTTTGATTATATTAAATTTTGGCAAAAAAAAGATGATAACATAGAAGGTAGCTCACAAAGAATTCAAGAAGATATTTATAATTTTTCAAAAATCATAGAAAGCTTAGGGTTGGCTTTTGTTAAGGCAATTATGACTTTAATTGCTTTTGTGCCGATTTTGTGGATGTTAAGTGCGCATGTTAATTTACCTATCTTAAAAGACATTAATGGCTCTTTAGTATGGATTGCATTTTTGGTTTCTTTGGGAGGTCTTGTTATATCATGGTTTGTTGGCATTAAATTACCTGGTCTTGAATATAATAATCAAAAAGCCGAAGCTGCTTTTAGAAAAGAACTTGTTTTTGCTGAAGATGATAGAAAAAATTATGCGAGCGATGAAAGTATTTTAAGTTTATTTACTGGACTTAAAATCAATTATAAAAGATTATTTTTGCATTATGGGTATTTTAATATATGGCTTTATTTATTTGAGCAAATCATGGTTATAGTGCCTTTTTTAATCATGGCTCCAAGCTTGTTTTTAGGACTTATACAACTTGGAATTATCATACAAGTTGGCAATGCTTTTGATCAAGTTAGATCATCATTTAGTATTTTTATCACCAATTGGACAACTATCACACAATTGCGTAGCATTTATAAACGTTTAGATGAATTTGAAAAAAATATTGAATATAGAAAACATAAATTAATTTAAAATATGTCGTTTATTTTAAGCTAATTTTATAGTTTTGATTTGATATAATTTTGCAAAAATTTTATTAAAGGAGTTTTTTTGGACCCCAGTCAATCTTTAGACTTAAATCAAACATTACCCGCTGTTGCCTCAATTGATGTAGGCTATTCTACTTTTATGATTCTTGTTGCATTAGCTTTAGTGCTTTTAAATGGATTTTTTGTTTTATCTGAATTTGCTATTGTTAAAGTACGTAGATCAAAACTCGAAGAAATGGTAAAAGAAAAAAAACGTAATGCAAAAAAAGCTTTAGAAGTAACCTCAAAACTAGATACTTATTTAAGCGCCTGTCAACTTGGTATTACGCTAAGCTCTCTTGCTCTTGGTTGGATAGGTGAACCTGCTATTGCTAAAATTCTTGAAGTTCCTTTGGCAAATTTAGGCTTAGCTCCAGCATTAATTCATACTATAGCATTTGTTATCGCTTTTGCTATTATCACATTATTGCATGTTGTATTAGGTGAATTAGTTCCAAAGAGCGTTGCTATCGCTATTGCAGATAAAGCTGTTTTATGGGTTGCAAGACCATTACATTTATTTTGGTTACTTTTCCTACCTTTCATCAAAACATTTGACTTTTTAGCTGCAATTTCTTTAAAAGTTATAGGTATTAAACCTGCTAAAGAACATGAATTAAGCCACTCTGAAGAAGAAATCAAATTTATTGCGAGTGAAAGCCAAAAAGGTGGAGTTTTGGATGAGTTTGAAACTGAAATCATACGTAATGCTGTTGATTTTTCAGATACAGTAGCAAAAGAAATCATGACACCTAGAAAAGATATGATATGTCTTAACAAACAAAAAAGCTATGAAGAAAATATGCAAATAGTTTGTCAATACAAACACACACGCTTTCCATATATAGATGGTTCTAAAGATATCATTTTGGGTATGGTACACATTAGAGACATCATGCAAAATGAACTTAGCAAAGATAAGAAAAATTTGGATGATTTTTTAATCAAAATGATCTTAGTTCCAGAAAATATCAGCATATCCAAAGTCCTTTTCATGATGAATAAAGAACAAGTACACACAGCATTAGTAGTAGATGAATATGGTGGCACAGCCGGTCTTTTAACCATGGAAGATATTATGGAAGAAATCGTTGGAGATATTAATGATGAGCATGATGATTCTAGTCCACATTTTAAAAAACTTGCAGAAAACATTTATGAATTTCAAGGAAGATATGAAATTAGCGAAGTAGAAGAAATGCTTGATATACGCTTTAATGAAGAGCTAGAACAAGTCACTATAGGTGGATATGTTTTTAATCTCTTAGGACGCTTACCGGTTGTTGGAGATAGAATAGAAGATGAATTCTGCTACTACGAAGTCAAAAAGATGGATGGAAATAGTATAGAACGCATTAAAGTTGTACGCAAGAATACTAATGAAGAAGAGTAAACAAACTCTTCTTTTTGCTCTCATATAGTCCTTACTTATCCATTCTAACCTATAAGGAAAATATATGCAATTACATGATGAAATCAATCAATTTATACAAGAATGCAAAAGCATTATAATATCTTCTTTAAATTTAAATAATCAAACCATATGTTCATATACACCTATTATAAAAATTAAAAATGACTTTTATATTTATATTAGTGAAATTGCTGAACACTTTGAAGGAGTAAAATACAATAATAAAAACATAGAAATTATGTTTATAGAAGATGAAAAAGATTGCATGTCAATCTTTGCAAGAAAAAGACTTAAATTTAGAATAGAGTGTATAGAAATAACAAGAGATAATCAACTCTTTGAGCAAGTATTAAATACTTATGAAAATGAAAGCAATAAAGAAATAATCCAAGTCATTAAAAATATGCAAGATTTTCATTTATTTCAACTTATACTGAAAAACGGAAGATATGTTAAAGGTTTTGGAAAGGCATATGAAATTAATGAAGGAATAATTAATTTAATTAATTCAAAAGGACATAAATAATTCAAGATGAGCTTTTTGCCCATCTTGGTAGATTAACCATTTCTTTTTTTGATAATTTCTTCAGAAACGTTTTTTGGAACTTCATCATAGTGATCAAATTCCATAGAATAAGTAGCACGACCTTGAGTTTGACTTCTAAGATCAGTTGAGTAACCAAACATCTCAGCCAAAGGACAAAATGCTGTAATAATTTTATTACCACCTCTTTCATCCATTGAATTTACTTGACCACGACGTTTATTTAAATCTCCAATAACATCACCCATATATTCTTCTGGAGTTTCAACTTCAACTTTCATCATAGGTTCTAAGATTACCGCACCTGCTTTTCTAGCACCTTCTTTAAAGCCCATAGAAGCTGCAAGTTTAAATGCCATTTCAGAAGAATCCACTTCGTGATAGCTTCCATCATAAACAGTTACTTTAACATCTTCAACAGGATATCCTGCTAAAACACCGTTTTGTAATGCCTCTTGAACACCTTTATCAACCGCTGGAATATATTCTTTTGGAATTACCCCACCTTTGATATCATTTATAAACTCATAACCACTGCCTGGCTCAAGCGGCTCAAGTCTTAAGAATACATGACCATACTGACCACGACCACCTGATTGTTTAGCGTATTTGTACTCTTGCTCAACTGTTTTTCTAATAGTTTCACGGTAAGCAACTTGAGGTTGACCAACTTCTGCTTCAACTTTAAACTCACGAAGCATTCTATCAACAATAATTTCTAAGTGAAGCTCACCCATACCTGAGATGATAGTTTGACCACTTTCTTCATCTGTAGAAACTCTAAAGCTTGGATCTTCTTGAGCTAATTTATTTAAAGCAATAGACATTTTTTCTTGATCTGCTTTTGTTTTAGGCTCAACAGCAACTGAAATAACAGGATCTGGAAAATCCATTCTCTCTAAAATAACTTTATCTTTTTCACTTGCTAAGGTATCACCAGTAAGTGTGTCTTTAAGACCAACAACTGCTCCAATTTCTCCTGCATATAAAGTTTTAATCTCTTCTCTTTTATTAGAGTGCATTTTTAAAAGACGACCAATTCTTTCTTTTTTATCTTTTGTTGAATTATATGCATAAGAACCACTTTCTAAACTTCCTCTATATACACGAACGAAAGTTAATTGTCCAACAAATGGGTCAGTCATAATTTTAAATGCAAGACCTGCAAATTCACCATCATCAGTTGATTTTACAGAAACTTCTGTACCATCTTCATACTCACCTTTGATATTAGCAACTTCATCAGGAGCTGGTAAATAAGCAACAACAGCATCAAGCAATGGTTGAACACCTTTGTTTTTAAAAGCTGTACCACAAAGCATAGGAACCATAGAAAGACTTAAACATCCTGCTTTAATACCTGCTTTGATTTCTTCTTGAGTAAGTTCTTCACCGCCTAAATATTTCTCCATTAATTCATCGCTTGTTTCAGAAACAGCTTCTATCATTTTTACACGATATTCTTCAGCCTTTTCTTTAAGCTCAGCTGGAATTTCTTTTTCTACATAATCGGTTGGTTTACTTTCATCTTCCCATACTAAAGCTTTCATGGTGATAAGATCAATCACGCCTTTGAAATTATCTTCAGCACCAATTGGAATTTGAAGTGGAACTGGGTTGCCTTTTAAGCGATTTTTAATTTGCTCTTCTACATTAAAGAAATTTGCACCAATTCTATCCATTTTATTTACAAAAACAATTCTTGGAACACCGTATTTATTAGCTTGTCTCCAAACAGTTTCTGATTGTGGTTGAACTCCACCTACTGAACAAAATACTGCAACAGCACCATCTAAAACACGCATTGATCTTTCAACTTCGATTGTAAAGTCAACGTGGCCTGGAGTGTCTATAAGGTTTATTTGGTGATTTTTCCAAAAACAAGTTGTAGCAGCAGAAGTAATTGTAATACCTCTTTCTTTTTCTTGTTCCATCCAGTCCATTGTAGCTGCACCATCATGTACTTCGCCAATTTTATGACTCATACCTGTAAAGAAAAGAATTCTTTCACTAGTAGTTGTTTTACCAGCATCAATGTGAGCTGCAATACCTATATTTCTAACTCTTTTTAAAGGAGTACTTCTTGACATGTTTTACTCCTCTTACCAACGATAATGAGCAAATGCTTTATTAGCTTCTGCCATTTTATAAGTATCTTCTTTCTTCTTAAATGAAGCGCCTTTACTATTAGCTGCGTCTAATAATTCAGCTGCTAATTTTTCAATCATAGTTCTTTCACTTCTTTTTCTAGCAAAAGAAATGATCCATCTTATAGCTAAAGCTTGTTGTCTAGCTGGGCGTACTTCTACTGGAACTTGATAAGTAGCACCACCAACACGACGAGATTTAACTTCTAATAAAGGCTTAATATTTTCAATAGCATCATTAAAAATTTCTATACCTTTTTTTTCTCCACCTTTTTTATCGATAGCTTCTAAAGCACCATACATAATAGTAGTAGCTGTGCTTTTTTTACCATCATACATTAAAGAATTAATGAATTTTGTGATTACTTTATTTCCATAAATCGGATCTGGCAAGACTTCTCTTACCGGAGCTTTTCTTCTTCTCATAATTTTCCTTCAAATTTATAATTTTACTCAAACAAAATCAAATCTAACGGATTTGTCTGCAATCTTATTACTTAGCTGCTGCTTTAGGGCGTTTTGCACCATATTTAGAACGAGAAACAGTTCTTTTTGCAACACCTGCAGTATCTAAGGCACCACGAACAATGTGATACTTAACACCTGGTAAGTCTTTTACCCTACCACCACGCACTAAAACGATGCTGTGT
>NZ_JAKMQS010000015.1:0-15357 GCF_025771685.1 Campylobacter sp. IFREMER_LSEM_CL2194 | reverse complement strand
ATAACTAATAACTTCAAAGCCACTTGTAAGTCTTACTTTGGCAACTTTTCTTAACGCTGAGTTTGGTTTTTTAGGAGTTGTTGTATAAACCCTAGTACAAACTCCCCTTCTTTGTGGGCAATTTTTAAGCGCTGGTGATTTAGATTTTTCTAAAACTTTTTTGCGCTCTTTTCTAACCAATTGATTTATGGTTGGCACAGTAATTCCTTTCATTAATAAAATAATAAACTTTGGATAATATCTAAATTTTACTTATAAAATTATAAACTATTAAGGTTTTCTTGGAGTTTTTCTAAAAACAAATAAATGTGATAAGCGTCATTGGTGGCATGATTAACATTAATACTAAAAGGAATGAGAATTTTTTTATTTTCTTTTATAATCTTTCCACTTGTTATAATAGGAAAGAAATACTGCTCTTTTTTTGGCAAGTGTAAAGAAAAATTCTCAAAAGCCACCCAAGGAATGGCAGAAATATTAAAAAGATTATCTATAGGTTCTTTTAAAAATATACTTTTATCGTTTTTTATTAATTGTTTATCCTCTTCATATAAAGATAAAAAATCATTTAAATTTTCTTTATAGAAAGTCCAAATAACAGAAAAAGTTTTAGAGTCCTTATGAAAAATAGTATAAGAAGGATGGATAATATCATAACATATTAGTTGTTTGTTTTGATCTAAACTAAATTTAAAATTATCAAAAGCATTTATACTTTTACTAATAGTGTGGATAAAACAAGGGTAGAATTCATAATTATTGTTTTTAATAAAATAATAAAAAGAACTAATATCTAATTTAACAGTAATTTCAAACGAGCAAGGAATATTTTGAGTGTAAAATTCAAAATGATCCTTTCTTTTATATTTTTCCAAATCAATCACTTTGAACATAATACACTCCAAAAATCCTAGCAAAATCGCTAGGATTGAAAATTAATTTTGTTGTTTAAGTTTTAAATTTTGATCTCCATAAAGACCTGTACCAACAGGAATCATACGACCTAAGATTACATTTTCTTTTAGATCTTCAAGATAGTCAAATTTACCTGCAATACTTGCTTCTGTTAAAACCTTTGTTGTTTCTTGGAATGAAGCAGCCGAAATCACACTATCACTTCCAATAGCTGCTCTTGTAACCCCAAGCAACACAGGCTCAGCTACAGCAGGTTCACCGCCATATCTTAAAATTCTTTCATTTTCTTCTCTGAATTTTCTTCTTGAAACCAAATCACCTACAATAAAGTTTGTATGACCACTATCTACAATTTTTACTTGTCTTAGCATTTGCGATACAATGATTTCAATATGCTTATCAGAAATCACAACACCTTGGCCACGATAAACTTGCTGAATTTCAGAAATAAGATAATAATGCAATGCTTTTTCACCTAAAATTCTAAGCACATCATGACTTGAAATAACTCCATCGGTTAATTTTTCACCCGCATGGATAAATTCACCATCTCTTACTTGAATGCGTTTTGATTTATCAATTAAATACTCTGCGCTACTTCCATCTTCTGCTTGGATAATGATTCTTTCTTTTGATCTTAAAGGTTTATCAAATCTAACAACCCCGTCAATTTCAGCCACAACAGCAGTATTTTTTGGCTTTCTTGCTTCAAATAATTCAGATACCCTTGGAAGACCTCCAGTAATATCTTTTGATTTAGCTGCTGCCTTTGGTGTTTTAGCTAAGATATCAGCTTGCTTAACCTTATCACCATCGTTTACATAAATAACAGTTTTTGGTTCGAGCTGATAACGCACCACTTTATCGTTTTCACCTATGATTAACAACGCTGGACGCACTCCACTTGGTAAATACTCATTAATAACAAGCGATCTTTTACCAGTTGCTTCATCAATTTGTTCATCAGCACTATAGCCTGATTCAATATCTTCAAAGTTAATTACACCTGCAACTTCTGCAATTACAGTATTATTATATGCATCCCATTCAGCAATGATAGTTTTATCTTCTTTGCTTGATTTTGCTATGATAGTTTTAGGATTATCCACAAAAGTGCTATCATCAAATTCAATCACAGAATCTCTTGGTATATAGTGTCTTTTTGCTTCTCTATCATTTTCATCAGCAATAACAACAAAAACACCTTTTTCTTTAACTACATCACCTTTTTTAAGATTTCTAATTCTATCTAAACCATCCCCTTTAAGCATATAAAACTTCAAGGTACCTTTTGCACCAGCTACAATATCTTGAGTGATAGGATCACCATCTTTTACTAGCAATTCACTCGCATAAGGGATACGGTTTGGTATATTCCAACCCTCTTTGATTACTTCTACAATACTTTCATTTTCAGCTACTTCAGCACCATCGCTATATGGAATATATAATTTACCTTCAATATTACCACTTACACCGGCAAGCTCATTAGCTTTTGCTAAGTCATACTTTCTTAATATAAATTTAGCTTCATTGTTTTTTGCTTTAACGCTAACCACCACATCCTCATATGCATGCTCAATATGGATAGTTCCTCTAAATGGAGCTTTGATTTTTGGCTCCACAAGTAAAATAGCAGCATTGCGGTGATTGGCCACTATAGTTTTACCTTGTCTATCTTCATAGGTATTAAGATTATAAAATCTTACAAAACCTTCTTTATGTGCTACTACTTGGCGATCTTGTAAATCTGTACTAGCAGTACCACCGCTGTGGAAAGTTCTTAGTGTAAGCTGTGTTCCTGGCTCACCGATTGATTGAGCAGATATAATACCTACAGCCTCACCTGGTTTAACTAATTTTCCTTCGCCTAGATTAATACCATAGCATTTAGAACAAACTCCTTTTTTAGCTTTACAAGTAATAGGAGTTCTAATGCTTACACTCTTTACTCCACTTTCAACAATAATTCTAGCTTTTTCCTCATCTACTAAAGTACCTTCTGAGAATAAAATCTCATTAGTAATAGAATCAATAATATTTTCAGCTAAAACTCTTCCTAAAATTCTTTCTTCTAAGGTTTCAATCACAACACCATCTGCAGTAATTTCATTAATCTCAACACCCTCATGTGCACCACAATCTTCCATTGTAACTTTTACATTTTGTGCCACATCGATAAGTTTTCTTGTCAAATAACCTGCATTTGCTGTTTTCAACGCTGTATCTGCAAGACCTTTTCTAGCACCGTGAGTTGAAATGAAATATTCAAGAACGTTTAGTCCTTCACGGAAGTTCGAAATGATCGGTGTTTCAATAATAGAACCATCAGGTTTAGCCATAAGACCCCTCATCGCAGCAAGCTGTGAAATTTGAGCTGCTGAACCCCTAGCACCAGAATCTGCCATCATATAAATAGAGTTAAATCCTTCTTTGTCTTTTTTAATTAACTCCATCATATCTTTTGATAAGACATTATTAGTGCTTTTCCAAATATCAATAATCTTGTTATATCTTTCACCTGAAGTAATCAAACCTAAATTATATGAATTTTGGATTTCTCTTACTTGTTTTTTAGCTTCTTCTATACTTTTTTGTTTTTGATCAGGCACAATAATATCAGCAATTGAAATAGAAATACCCGCTTTTGTTGCATATTCAAAACCAAGATCTTTTAGTTTATCTAAAAAGCTAGCACTTACTTCAAGACCGCCTTCTTTATAAACATAATCAACCAAAGCTGCAATATCTTTTTTCTTCATGACTTTATTCCACATATTTTCAGGAACAAAATCAGGCAAGATAGACTTAATAATTAATCTTCCAGCAGTCGTAGTGATTTTTCTTCCATCAACTACACTTCTAATACTTGCATGAATATCTAAAGATTTTGCTTCTAAAGCAATCATAACCTCTTCGATACCTGTACAAATTTTATGCTCACCCTTAGCACCATCTTTTTCTAAAGATAGATAATAAATCCCCAAAACCATATCTTGAGAAGGTACAGTCACAGAACGACCACTTGCTGGAAGCAAGATATTCATAGATGAGAGCATTAATACTTTACACTCAGCTATTGCTTCTTGAGATAAAGGTACATGTACGGCCATTTGGTCCCCGTCAAAATCAGCATTAAATGCTGCACACACTAATGGATGAAGTTGAATTGCCTTACCCTCTACAAGCACAGGATGGAAAGCTTGAATGGAAAGCTTATGCAAGGTTGGCGCACGATTAAGCATTACAGGATGACCTTTAACAACCTCTTCTAAACACTCCCAAACTTCATTGGTTTTATTTTCAATCATTTTTTTAGCTTGTTTTACAGTAGTTGCATAACCTTTTTCTTCAAGCTTAGCCAACAAATGTGGCTTAAATAATTCCAAAGCCATTTTTTTAGGTAAACCACATTGATCCATTCTAAGTTTTGGCCCAACAACAATAACACTACGACCTGAAAAATCCACCCTTTTACCAAGTAGATTTTGTCTGAAACGACCTTGTTTTCCTTTGATGATTTCACTTAAAGATTTTAATGGACGTTTATTTGCACCTTTAACCGCATTTGCTCTTCTGCCATTATCAAATAAAGCATCAACTGCTTCTTGAAGCATTCTTTTTTCATTTCTAATGATAATTTCAGGTGCATCAAGCTCCATAAGTCTTTTTAAACGTGTATTTCTATTAATAACTCTTCTATATAAATCATTCACATCAGAAACTGCAAATTTTCCACCATCTAAAGCCACCAAAGGTCTTAAATCAGGTGGTAATACAGGTAAATTTGTAATCATCATCCACTCAGGACGATTTGGAACTACTTCATCACTATTTGTATTAGTATTTAAATTACTATTTAAGAAATTTTCCACCACTTTTAAGCGTTTGATGATAGTTTTTTTCTTTGCTTCTGAATTAGTTGCTGCAATATCTTCTTTTAATTTATTTAAAAGCTCAACAAGATCTAAATTTGCTAGTAAATCTCTAACAACTTCACCACCCATTCTAGCTTTAAATCCACTACTTTCATAGCGTTGCATTAAATTTAAATACTGCTCTTCATTTAATACATCACAAAATTCAACTTTTTTAGTATTTTCATTATCATAGTATGCATCACCTGGATTTTCTACTATATATGCTTCATAATACAATACGCGCTCTAAGTCTTTCATCTTTACGCCAAGTAAAGTACCGATACGACTTGGCAAAGAATTTACATACCATATATGTGCTACTGGTGTAACTAGCTCGATATGCCCCATTCTTGAGCGGCGTACTTTAGAACTAGTAACTTCAACACCACATTTTTCACACTTAATGCCTTTAAAACGCATTTTTTTATACTTACCACAAAGACATTCATAATCTCTTACTGGTCCAAAAATTTTAGCGCAAAAAAGACCGTCTCTTTCAGGCTTTAAAGTTCTATAATTAATTGTTTCTGGTTTTTTTACTTCACCATAAGACCATGATTTGATTTTTTCAGGACTTGCAAGTCTTAATTGAAAAGCTTCAAAGTCTCTAGGTCTGCCATCTTCTTTTATTTCGATAGGTTTAAATTTACTCATTATTCTCATCCTTATCAAAAATCTCAACATCTAAAGCAAGAGATTTTAATTCATTTGTAAGTACAAAGAATGTCTCTGGAATACCTGTTGCTGGAACATTCTCACCTTTTGTTAAAGCTTTATAAGCACTAAATCTACCTTCAACATCATCAGATTTTATGGTTAACATTTCCCTTAAAGTATGAGCTGCTCCATAAGCTTCAAGAGCCCAAACCTCCATCTCACCAAATCTTTGTCCACCAAATAAAGCCTTACCACCAACTGGTTGTTGTGTTACAAGACTATAAGGTCCAGTACTTCTTGCGTGAACTTTTTCATCTACCAAGTGGTGTAATTTAAGCATATACATACATCCAACATGCACACGCTCTGCCATTTTTTCACCAGTTCTTCCATCATAAAGCTCGCTTTTTCCATCCATAGCTATTTTAGCCATTTCAAAAAGCTTACCAAATTCTTCAACCGTTACGCCTTCAAATACAGGAGTAGCAAATTTCACTCCTTTAGCCCAATCTCTAGCATAAGAAATAAGCTGTTCATCATTTAAAGTCTGCACAAATTTCTTTTCTAATTCAAGTCTAGATACACTACAAATTTCAAGAATTTTTTCACGTAATTCTTTTACAAAATCTTTTTGTTTTCTATCAAAAATTTCTTGAATTTGATCACCTAGTCTCATACCAACAATCCCTAAGTGGCTTTCAAGAATTTGTCCTATGTTCATACGGCTTGGAACCCCTAGAGGATTTAAAGCTATATCAATAGGTCTTCCATCAGGTAAATATGGCATATCAACTTCTGGAACGATATTAGACACAATACCTTTATTTCCATGGCGCCCTGCCATTTTATCCCCAACTTTCAATTTTCTCTTAGTCGCGATATATACTTTAACAAGTTTTACTACCCCACTTGGTAAAATATCATCTTTTTCTAAAATTTCTAATTTTTCATCATGCTCTGTTTTAAGTTTTTTCTTCTCATTTTGGAAATGATTTTTTAAATCATCATATTCTTTTTGTACTTCTTTAGAATAAGCTTTAACTAAAGAATTTAATGCAAAACGATTGATTTTTTCTAATTCTGTAATTTCTACTTTAGAGCCTTTTTTATATTTAACACCATTTATTTCTTCATCCGAATTTAAAGCTGATTTAGAAAGTAAAGAACATACTCTTAAAGTTTCTTCTCTATCCATCATTAAAAGTCTATCATGATGTTCTTTTTCAAGATTTAATTTTTCATCATCATAAGCTTTTATAGCGCGTGCATCTTTTTCATAACCTTTTTTAGTAAAGATTTTTACATCTACAACAACACCTTCTAATGAGGCGGTTGCATATAAAGATTTATTTACAACATGTCCAGCTTTTTCACCAAAAATAGCTCTTAATAATCTTTCTTCAGGTGTAGGTTTTACTTCACCCTTAGGTGAAACTTTACCCACCAAAATCATACCAGGCTTTATATGAGTTCCTATTTTAGCGATACCACTCTCATCAAGATGTGCTAAATCTTCTTCTTTTACATTTGGAATGTCTTTTGTAATTTCTTCTACACCATCTTTAAGCTCTCTAGCCTCTACTTCTTTTTCATAGATATGAACACTAGTAAAAGTATCTTCACGTAAAATTTTCTCACTAATTACAATAGCATCTTCATAGTTATACCCATGCCATGGCATAAATGCGATTAAGGCATTCTTACCAATAGCAAGTTCGCCTTGATCCATACTTGGACCATCTGCAATGATTTGACCTGCTTGAACAAATTCTCCTTTTTTAACAATTGGATGCTGTGTAAAAGTTGTATTTTGATTTGTTCTTAGATTTTTTTCCATTTTGTAATGATCTATAAATGGTCCATTTTCATCTTCGCCCAAAATAAAAATATTTTTATTGTCAACTTTTTCTACAATCCCTGCTCTTTTAGCTTTAATAGCCTCCCAAGCATCACGAGCAATGATTTTTTCCATACCAGTACCTACTATAGGTGCTTGTGCGGTTAGTAAAGGCACTGCTTGACGTTGCATGTTTGAACCCATTAAAGCTCTGTTTGCATCATCATGCTCTAAGAATGGGATTAATGACGCTGCAACCCCTACTATCATACCTGAACAAAGGTCAATCAAATGTACTTCTTCTCTTCTTGCTAGGATTGTTTCACCATCTTGTCTTGCTTCAACAAATTCCTCAACAATATTACCTTTTTCATCAATTTTAGTTGAAGCTGCTGCAATCACTAAGCCCTCTTCTTGAGTAGCAGTCAAGTAAACAATTTCATTACTTACTTTTCCATTTTCTACTTTCTTATAAGGTGCTTCAACAAAGCCTAGATCATTTACTTTAGCATAAGTTGAAAGTGTATTAATTAATCCGATGTTTTGACCTTCTGGAGTTTCAACAGGACAAATTCTTCCATAATGTGTTGCATGAACATCACGTACTTCAAAACCTGCTCTTTCTTTTACTAAACCACCTTCACCAAGCGCTGATAAACGACGCTTGTGAGTCACTTCACTCAATGGGTTTGTTTGATCCATAAATTGAGATAATTGACCACCAGTAAAAAATTCCATAATTGTTACAGTAATTGTCTTAGGATTAATCAAATCATAAGGCATTACTTTATCAATATCTGTATTTAAAGCCGTAAATTTATCTCTAATTGATTTTTGCATTTTAGCAAGACCTACATGAAGTTCATTAGCTAAAAGTTCTCCAATTGATCTTATACGACGATTACCTAAATGGTCTCTATCGTCAATATGACCTCTACCATTTTTTACTTTAATTAAATATTTTGCAGTTTTTACTATATCTTCATTGGTTAAAACCGTAACATATTCAGGCGTATCTAAGCCTAATTTATGATTCATTTTCATACGACCAACTTTTGTTAGATCATATCTTTCAGGATTGAAAAATAAATCATTTACAAAAGCTTTTGCAGCATCTTTTACTACTGGTTCGCCTGGTCTCATTACTTTATAAATTCTAATAGCTGCTAAATCATTCTCATCATCTATATTCTCGGTTTGTTTTAATAATTTTAAAGTTTCATTATCTTGAATGAAAGAATTAATAATAGCAGCATCTACTCCATTAGCTAAGTCATTAGCAATATCAAACTGTTTTTCCTCTTTAATTTTTGCTAGTTTTCCCTCATCTAATAGCGTTAAAGAATCAAATAAAACCTCACCAGTTTCTTTATTAATAATAGGATTAGCTAAATATCTATTTGTTAAAATTTCAACTGGATATTCAACCCATTTAACCCCATCTTTTACAAGCTGTTCAGCCTTTTTCTTTGTCATTCTTTTACCAGCTTGATGAATTACATTGCCTTTTTCATCTTTCAAGTCATACTCAACTCTATCTAAAAAGTCATTTGGATTAAATTCAGTTAAGAATTTATCTTTTTTAACATGAATAGTTTGTATAGGGTAAAATAATTTTATAATGTCTTGTTTTTTATAACCAAGTGCTCTAAATAAAATTGTAATAGGCACTTTTCTTCTTTTATTAATACGCACATAAAGCACATCTTTAGCATCATATTCAAAATAAAGCCAAGAACCACGATCTGGTATGATTTGGGCTGTATATACTAATTTATTTGCAACAGTAGAACTTTCTTCTTCTTTAAATATAACACCCGGACTTCTATGAAGTTGATTTACTACAACCCTTTCAACTCCGTTAATTATGAAAGAAATTCTATCTGTCATTAAAGGGATTTCTCTAATATAAATTTCTTGTTCTTTAATATCTTTTATACCAATTTTTTCACCCGTTTTTTCATCTTTTTCATGTAAAGTTAAACGGATTTTCATTTTTAAATTTACAGAATAAGTCAAACCTCTTTCCATACACTCTCTAATAGTGTACTTAGGTTTACCTACTTCACTACTTACATATTCTAAACTTAATCTATTTTGTGGATCATGAATTGGAAAAATAGATTTAAATACTTTTTCAATTCCACTTTCTGAATTTTTAGCATCTATGTTTAAAAAATAATCAAAACTTTTCTTTTGTAATTGTAATAAATTTGGAATGTCTATTTGTTGTGGAACATTCGAGAAGTCTATTCTTAAACGATTTCCTGATTGTGAATTTAACATATTATTATACCCCATGGTAAAAGTATTGAAAGAAAGAATCCTAATTAAAGGAAAACAAGAAAGGACATAAAATCCTTTCTTTTAAAACAAAAAAATTATTTAAGCTCAACCTTAGCGCCAGCTTCTTCAAGTTGTTTTTTAGCTTCTTCGGCTTCAGCTTTGCTAACACCTTCTTTAAGAACTGATGGAGTTTGTTCAACAGCATCTTTTGCTTCTTTTAATCCAAGACCAGTTAAAGCACGAACAACTTTAATTACATTGATTTTTTTATCGCCACCATCTTGTAATACGATGTCAAATTCAGTTTTTTCTTCAGCAGCACCGCCAGCAGCACCTGCAACAGCAGCACCTGCAACCATAACTGGAGCAGCAGAAACACCAAATTTTTCTTCAAATTCTTTTACTAATTCTGAAAGTTCAAGAACACTTAGGTTAGAAATAAATTCTAATACATCTTCTTTAGTAATTGCCATTTTTTATCCTTTTTAAATTTTATTCAGCTTCTTTTTTTTCTTTTAATGCATTTAATCCAATTGTAAAATTGGTGATTGGTGCATTCCAAACTTGCAAAAGCATAGCAAGCAATTCATTGCGAGAAGGCATTTTAGCTAAAGCTTTAACTTTATCTACTGAAGCAACTTCGCCATCAATAAATGCGGTTTTGATTTCAAATGTTTGATTAGCTTCGCTAAATTTATCAGCAACTTTTGAAACATTTAATTGGTCTTCACCCCAAAGATAAATATTTGTATCTTTAAGTTCCATTCCATCTTTGCCGGCATTTTTAAGAGCAATACTTGCTAAAGTATTTTTAATAATTTGAACTTTAACATCCATTTCTCTCGCATTATTTCTTAACTCTTCAAGTTTTTTAGTGTTTAAACCTTTGTAGTTACAAACTACAACAGCTTCACTAGCCTTAAAACCCTCTTCAAGCTTAGAAACAAGTTCAATTTTTTGGCTTTTAGTCATCTTTACTCCTTTCCGACCGGTGATTTCAAGCAGAGCAGAAAATCTAATTAAGTCCTAAGACCTCGGCTATCTCCAATCTAAGATAAAAATTAGATAAAATAAAAGTTATTATCTTATCTAATTTTTATTAATGAGAGAAAAACTCTCATTAATTTTATTTTGTATCAAGTAATTCTTGAGTATCAAGAGAAAGAGAAGGACTCATAGTCAAAGAAAGACTAGCATTTTTAATATATCTTCCTTTTGCAGCAGCTGGTTTATGTTTATTAATAGCTTTTACAAATGCTGTCATATTTTCTTTTAATTGTTCTTGAGTAAAACTAACTTTACCCAAACCTGCATGGATGTTTCCTTGTTTATCAACACGGAAATTAACTTGCCCATTTTTAGCATTATTAACAGCTTGAGCAACATCCATTGTTACTGTACCTGTTTTAGGATTTGGCATCAAACCTTTAGGTCCTAAAATACGACCTACTTTACCTACTAGACCCATTAAATTTGGTGTAGCAATTAAAACATCAAAATTCATATTACCTTTTTGAATTTCTTCTACTAAATCATCGCTACCAACTATATCAGCACCTGCATTTTTTGCTTCATCAGCTTTTGCATCTTTTGCAATAACAGCAACACGAACTTTTTTACCTGTACCGCAAGGTAAAACAACACTACCTCTTACCATTTGATCTGCATGTCTTGGGTCAACATTTAATTTTAAAGCAATTTCAACTGTTTCATCAAATTTAGCAGAAGCAAGAGTTTTTACTGTGCTTATTGCCTCATCCATTAAATAGTTTTTATTTGAATCTATTTTTTTTAATAATTCTGTAAATCTTTTAGTATTTTTAGACATCAATTTTCTCCGCATTTTATATAAAGTGCTACCGCCTTTTTAAACTCTTGGCGGTAAAGAGTATTAATCTACGATTTCAACACCCATAGAACGAGCAGAACCCATGATAATTTTAGCAGCTTGCTCTCTATCTTTTGTATTCATATCAGCGATTTTTTTATCTACAATTTCTAAAACTTGTGCTTTAGTTAATTTACCTACTTTATTTTTTAAAGGATTATCCGCACCTTTAGAAATACCTGCAGCTTTTTTAATTAAATCTGTAGCTGGTGGTTGTTTTGTTATAAATGTAAAGCTTTTATCTGCATAAACAGTAATAACAACTGGAATATTAAAACCAGCCATATCTTTTGTTCTTTCATTAAATGCCTTACAAAATTCCATAATATTAACACCTTGTTGACCTAAAGCAGGACCAACTGGAGGTGATGGATTAGCCTTAGTAGCAGCTATTTGTAATTTAATTTCTCCTACGACTTTTTTAGCCATAACCTTTCTCCTTTACTTACTATTAATCAAACTATTTTTTCAACTTGAGAGTATAAGATTTCTACTGGAGTTGATCTACCAAATATAGAAACATTTAGCTTTAAAACGCCTCTAACCATATCATATTCCTCTACAATACCGACAAAGTTTGCAAAAGGACCTTCAGTTATTCTTACACTTTCTTCTTTATCAAATGAAATTTTAGGCTTAGGTGCTGCTTTATTTTTCACCTTTTCTAAAATAAGATTGATATCTTTTTCACTTAATGGAGTTGGTTTTTTACTTTCACCTATAAAACGACCAACCTTTGGTAAAGACTGAATTTTGTGCCAAAGCTCTGTTGATAAGTCTATATTAGCAAATACATAGCCTGAATATAAACTTCTTTCGCTTATTTTTTCTTTACCATTTTTAAATTCAATCACATCTTCAGTTGGAACAATTACTTCTAATAATTGCTCTTGAATTCCATGATCTCTAACTAAATTTTCTATGGCTCTTTTTACAGCCATCTCACTACCTGCATAAGTTTGAATTGCATACCATTTATGATTCATTTTTCTATCCTATAATCTTAGATAATGAAAATGACATAATCAAATCAACTAATGCTAAAAATAATGAAACAACAGTAACAACTACAAAAACTGTAATATAAGCATTTCTAACTTGCTCTTTCAAAGGCCAAATTACTTTTCCTAATTCAGCTTTTGACAATTTAAAATAAGTTATTAGTTTTTCCATATTTTACCTTATTTTGTGGCAGGGCAAGAGGGATTCGAACCCCCAACCATCGGATTTGGAATCCGGCGCTCTACCGTTGGAGCTATTGCCCTAAGGGCTTTTTTATAAAAGCCTTAACTTTTTAATTTAACTTCTTTATGAATTGTATGTTTTTTCAATCTTGGGCAATATTTTTTTAATTCTAACTTTTCAGTTGTATTTTTACTATTTTTAAAAGTGCTATAATTAATATCACCGCACTCTTCACATTTTAAACCAACTTTAATTCTCATTTTTATTCCTTAAAAAGCGAGATTAAATCTCGCTTATAATTATTTAATAATTTTAGAAACAACACCTGAACCAACAGTACGGCCACCTTCACGGATAGCAAAACGAGTACCTTCTTCAAGTGCAACTGGTGCAATAAGACTTACAGTAATTCTAACATTATCGCCTGGCATAACCATTTCAACGCCTTCTGCAAGTTGGATAGAACCAGTAACATCAGTTGTTCTTACATAAAATTGTGGTCTATAGTTATTAAAGAATGGAGTATGGCGTCCACCTTCATCTTTATTTAAAATATAAACTTCTGCTTCAAAATCAGTATGAGGAGTGATTGATTTAGGTTTAGCAAGAACCATACCACGAAGAACATCTTCTTTTTTAGTTCCACGAAGAAGAACACCAACGTTATCTCCTGCTTCACCTTGATCCATTTCTTTTCTAAACATTTCAACACCAGTTACTGTAGTGCTTTGTGTTTCTCTAATACCAACGATTTCAATAGTATCACCAACTTTAACAATACCTTTTTCAATTCTACCAGTAACAACTGTACCACGACCTGAAATTGAGAATACATCTTCGATAGGCATTAAGAAATCTTTATCTGTATCACGAGCTGGAGTTGGAATATACTCATCAACTGCTGCCATAAGATCTAAGATTTTTTTAGACCATTCACCATCTTGTCCAGCTTTTGCTTCTTCAAGAGCTTGTAAAGCCGAACCTGAAATAATTGGAGTATCATCTCCTGGGAAATCATAAGAGCTTAATAACTCTCTAATTTCCATTTCAACTAATTCTAATAACTCAGCATCATCAACCATATCAGCTTTGTTCATGAAAACAACAATATATGGTACACCTACTTGACGAGAAAGTAAGATGTGCTCTCTAGTTTGTGGCATTGGACCATCTGCAGCAGAAACAACAAGAATAGCACCATCCATTTGAGCAGCACCAGTAATCATGTTTTTAACATAGTCAGCGTGACCTGGGCAGTCTACGTGAGCATAGTGACGATTTTCTGTTTCATACTCAATGTGAGAAGTAGCAATAGTAATACCACGCTCTTTTTCTTCAGGAGCGTTATCGATATTATCATAATCTTTAAGCTCAGCCAAACCTCTTCTTGAAAGAACAGCAGAGATAGCAGCTGTTAAAGTAGTTTTACCGTGGTCAACGTGACCAATAGTACCAATATTTACGTGAGGCTTATTACGTGAAAATTTTTCTTTAGCCATCTTTTTCCTCCATATAAAATTTACAAACAAATACTAATTTATGTTTTATAATCTTTTGAAATCAATGGAGCTCATAGCGGGACTTGAACCCGCGACCTCTCCCTTACCAAGGGAGTGCTCTACCTCTGAGCCATACGAGCGCTCAGAAAAATTAAAAACATAAACTATAAAATTTTGGAAATTTGAAACTGCTAGAAATTCTGAATTTAAAAACAGCTCCCAGTTTCACTCTACCAAAATCAGGTTGGAGCGGGAAACGGGACTCGAACCCGCGACCCTCAGCTTGGAAGGCTGATGCTCTAGCCAACTGAGCTACTCCCGCAAAGCAATGGTGGTGAGTCGTGGATTCGAACCACGGAAGGCGAAAGCCAGCAGATTTACAGTCTGCCCTCGTTGGCCACTTGAGTAACTCACCATGAATAATAATGCTTTTTATTTCTGGTCAAACACTGCTATTAACAATGGAGCTGGTTAAGGGACTTGAACCCCCGACCTGCTGCTTACAAGGCAGCTGCTCTACCAACTGAGCTAAACCAGCAAAAAATAAAGTTGAATTATAATGTAATTTTGAATTAATGTCAAGTGTTTTAAATAATTTTGTATAATTTTTAAAAAACAAAGGATTTATTATGAAAATTTTATTTTCACCTAGTGAGGGAAAAAGTAAAATAAATACACATAGTTGTTTAAATGAAAAATCATTCATATTTAACAAGTTATACGATAAAAGACTTGAAGTAATTGCTAAATACAAAAAATTTATTAAAGAATGTGATGAAAATGTTCTTGAAAAATTTTTTGGCATCAAAGACAAAGATGAATTATATGATCTTAGTCATGATATATTAAAAAAAGATACAACTAAAGCAATTCAAAGATACAATGGTGTTGCTTTTGAATATTTAGATTATGAGAGTTTGGGTGAAATTTCTAAAAAATATATAGATGAAAATGTATTAATATTTTCAAATCTTTTTGGTCCTATTTTAGCAAAAGATTTAATACCTTATTATAAATTAAAACAAGGAGAGAAAATCAAAGATTTTAATATAGAAAAATTTTATAAAGAAAATTTTTCCAGTGAACTTGATGATTTTTTAGAAAATGAATTAATAATCGATCTTAGAGCCAAATTTTATGAAAAATTTTACACCATTAAACAACCCTTTG
>NZ_JAKMQS010000014.1:0-32443 GCF_025771685.1 Campylobacter sp. IFREMER_LSEM_CL2194 | reverse complement strand
ATCATTAAAATCACTCATACCTTGAGAGCTTTGCTCTTGTGTAAAATTTGGTAAAATTACACTAACATTAGAATATTTTTCTTTAATCTCTAAAGCTGTTTTTTTACCTGTATTTTCTAATCCTTTTAATTCTTTTTTTACATCATTATCAGCAAATATTGTGATATTTTTATCAGGATAGAGAGTATTTAGTTTTTTAACCACACTTTCTAAATTACCAGCATCTACTGCCATAATGATAGGTTTATTTAAAGCTTTATACAAAGTAGCACCAGTAGCAAAACCTTCACATAAATAAAATTCTTTTAAATTATGAAGTGTTTTAGCTCCTATAATATGAAAACAACCTTGTTTTTTTGCAAGATATTCCACGCCTTGATCTTTTTCTTCTTGAGTTTTAATTACCCCTATGATTTTATCTCCATTTGAAAATATTCTTTGAAGTGACCATAATTTTCCATTTTCATCTTTTAAAGGAATTAATAATGAACCCATTTTATCTTGCTTAAGATAAAAGTTTTCATCAAAGCCTTTTTTCTTTAAGTAAGCATGGTTAGAATTAGCCCATCTTGCATTATTATACTCATCTTCTAATTTTAAGGCAGTTTTTTCTTGTAAGGCTAAAATTTCTTTTTCTCTAAGCTCTTGATCTTTTTTTATTTGATTATGTAATTCTTGAGAACTTTTTAAATTACCATTATAGTTTTTTTCTACTTGCATTTTCCAATTTTTCTTTATGCCTGTTTTAAAATTTTGTATAAAACCTGCAGGAAAATTGTTATTTAAATATCCAATATAAGCACCACTTAATTCTCTACCTTTATCATTAGTAGTTTTTACTCTATGAATTTTACCATCCATAATAGGTAAATTATCTATAATTAATCCTTCTTCTTCAAGTGATTTTTTAAATGATTGAAGGGCTAGGGAGGTGTTGGTTGAACTATTATAATACATCGATAATCCTTTTAAATTTTATAGTGATTTAGAAAAAGATTTTTCGTTAGTCCGAACATGTTCCCTTTCACGAGAATTAAGCTTTTTTTGAAAAAACTCATCAACTTTTTTAAAAAAATAGTTTTTATCTTTTTTCTTATCTTTTGAATTATCTATGGTTTTATTACTTTCAGATGTTTGTTGAGTTTCCTTGTAAGCTTTTAAAAATTCTGAAACAAAATTAGAAAATTCATTCGCATTTGATAAAACTCCAACTTCTTTAATTGCTTCAAAAGTTCCATTTAGAATATTTTGAAAATTTTCAGCTTTAAGCGGAGATAATATTTTGTCAAAATTTTCTTTTATTTTTGGATTGATTCTTTTGTTAATACTAGCATCAATATTTTGACTACCTAGTTTAATTAACTCATCTAAACCTTTCTCAAAATGTCCATCACCTAATCTTACCTTTAGTGGTATTTTTAAATCATCCGTGATAATTTCAAATGCAATTTCTTGTTTTGAAAAAGATAATTTTTCCATTCGTTTTAGCTTTTCACAAGAATCAAAAGTTTTTAAAGTATTAAAAAGAGATTCAATCTCTTTAGGGTTTGATGTATTGTCATAAGTTCCATTAAAAACACACTCTTGATATTCTTCACATAATGATGAATTATCAATAACTTTTACTTTTATATTTTCAAATGTTATGTTTTTGTTTTCATTTTCTTGTATATCTATGTTTTCCATTTTTCATCCTTAATAATTTTGTTTTTTGGTTTTGTTTTTTTGGATTATTGTAAAAATTGTTTATATTTTTTTAGTTGCTTTTATCCTCCTTATTGTTGGTATAGTTGATATTAAAAAAATCATCAACTTCACTACATAATGATTTTATCTTTTCTAAATTATTTTTTTGAATATAATCAAAAAATAAATTTCTAAAATCATCTTTATCTAACAAAGAGATAATTTCAGAGCCTATCTTCTTACAAAGCTTCTCTTTTCTCTCTTTTTCTTTTTGTTTTGCTTTTTGGATTTTTTCTTTATACTCTTGTTTGAGTAATTCTATTTCTTTGCTATCTTTTTTCATCTTACTCCTTGTGAATTTTTATATATTAATTATATCATAAATGCTGAAAATATTAATTTTTATGTAAAGATAAATTGACTAAAATACAGGTGTAAAAAATGTATTAATAGCAGGATAGCTATTTACTCCAAAAAATGACACTATTTTTTTAGTAAATAGCAAAATATTCTCTGCGAGGCTCAATAAAAGGTGTTGTAATTTTTATGAAAAAAACTAATATTTATTTTGATGAAAAAAGTTATTCTTATCTTCTTAGACTAAAAAAAGAAATGAAAGTTTCTTTTAGTAAAATAATAAATACAATTTTAAAAAATATTTATGATAATGAAAAAGAAAATATAAACACCATAGATAAAATAAATTATCAAAATAATGAACCAAAAAAAGAAATTAGATTTAAACTTACTGAAGATGAATATAAAATATTTTCAGATTTTGCAAAGAAAAATGGAAATGGAACTGCAACAAAACAAATAAGAATTTTAACTTTAAATCATATTTATAAAGATAAATTTTTTGATAAAAATTATATCGATGAATTTATATTAGCAAGAACAGAAATAAACACAATCGGAAGGAATATATATCAGCTTTTAAAAATTTTAAGAAGCGGAAAAAGCGTGAGAATAAATGAAAAAAATTTAGAAAAATCTTTTGAGGATATTTCAATAAATATTGAAAAATTATCCAAAGAATTAGAAAAAATTATTCTTAAAAATAATGAAAGAATTTAATGTCAAGATTTAAAATTTTTGATGATGAGATCATAGCAAAAAGAGTTTATACTAAAATAGAAGTTGGATCTAAATCTACATATAATTTTGTTAAAAAAAATATATCAAATAAAACAAATAAAGTTTTTAGAAAAAACACTGAAGTTGTTGTAAAAATTACATCAGGCTCGAAAAATTTGCAAGCAGTTTGCAAACATTTAGATTATATTTCAAGAGAAGGAACAATAGAAATAATTACAAGTGATTTTGATATATTAAAAGGAAAAGATGAGTTAAAAATTTTAAAAAAAATTTATGAAAATGAGGGTGCTCCTATTCCTAGATTTGGACAAGAAAAAAAAGAAAAAAGACATACTATTAATATGGTTTTTTCTATGCAAGATTATAAAAATGCACCCCCAGAGAAAATGAAAAAAGCTGTTTTAATGACATTAAAAAAAATGTATCCAGATAATTTTTTTGCAGTTGCTTTTCATGATGATACTGACAATCCACATTGTCATGTTTGTTTAAAAGTTGCAGATAAAAATGGAAAAAGAATTAATCCAAAAAAATCAGATTTAATGAATTTGAGATTATCTTTTGCTAAAGCATTAAACAATTTAGGTGTGGAAGCAAAAGCAACTATTCGTTCAAAAAACAATGAAGAAGTATCCTATAAACTTGAAAAAAATAAAGAACAAACTAAAATGCATTATTATCAAGTTTTAGATTATGGAAAAGCAAAATATAAATTTAGTCTTGATGAGAAAGCTAAAGATAGTTTTTATGTGAAATATAGAACAAAAAAAGGTATAGCTGTAATATGGAGTAATGATCTTGAAAGAGTTATCAAAGAAAATAAAATTTTAAAAGGGGAATATGCAAAGTTTAAAATTATAGGACAAGAAACATATCAAATTAAGAAAAAAATTAAAGCAAATGGAAAGACTTTTGAAGTAACCAAAATGGCAAAAAAATCTGTTTGGGACGCTTCTGTTTTAGGTAGAGAAAAAGAGCTAAAACCATTGCAATCAGATGAAAAAAATAATCCAAAATATGCTATAAAGGAAAACAATGAGAGAGATTATACAGAACAATATAGACAGAGAATCTTACAAGAGTCCAGTAATAAATCAAATATCCCAAGAGAATCTGCCAAAGAAAGAGACTCTATGCGAATATTGTCCGAACAGTCTGTGGTTCATGAGCGAAAAGGAACTCAAATGCCTATGCACATCAATGCACTCAATCAGCTACAGCAAGGAAAGCGAGAACGAACCGATAGTAGCTTGCGATGGACAAATTCTAGGAATAATGAGATTGAAAGAGATGGGTAGTTTATAAGAGAAAGAAATAAAATATAATGAAACAAGAAGTTTATACTAGCAAATTTTATATTTGCAAAAAAAATGAAAAAGAAGTTTGTTTTAAATTAGATTTTGAAATAAAAGCATTTGAAGAAAATCAAAAATTTTATTATGTTGAAATATGTGCAATTATAGACTATCAATATTTGAAAAATGAATTAGGTGTTTTTAAAAATGATAATAAAAAAAGAAATTATTGGAAGTTGAAATATATGAGTCATTGGAGTTTTAGTTCTTGCGTAGAGATTGATCATAATTATAAATCTCTAGGTATAGGGACATTTGTAATAAATAAAATATTAGAAATCGCTTTAAGTTATGTTCCAGAGGCAAATTTTCATGATATATTGAGTAAAGAAAATGATGAAAATGAAGAGAGTTGCAAGAATCGCATAAGAAGGGATAAATTGTATAAAAATTTAGGTTTCATATTTAATGAAAATAATACAAGTTTTAGTATAGATAGCATCAGTGATTTAAAAATAAGAAAAGATTTTGATTATATTCAAGAAGTTCGTATTTTTGATATGTGTAATCAATTAGCAAAATTACAATATCTAAAAGAAGGTGATGATAAGTTATTACAATATTGCAAAGATGATTTCAATAAAGAAAAAGGTAAGAATAATATCCTTCGTGCAATAATTAAGCTTATGTCTTTTGTTTCAATAGCACTGGCTATTTGGATTGTTTATTTATTAAAGTGAAAGATAATCGCCTTTTACTAATTAATTTTTAATATCATATTCTTTCTGAATATTATTGTTTTTATTTAAATCTTCTAAAATCTTTGCAGATTTGGCACAAAAGAGCTTTTATAATCTTTTAAGGGGCAGGTATCAATTTAAATTACGAATGTGTCATAATAACAGCATCAAAATTGTTTATAGCTATTTAAGAAAATGTTTTGTTTTTGGGAAATAACATTTTATACAAAGAATATTAAAATTGAATTTTAGAAGTATAACATTATTTGATTAAATATATATTAATTACATATAATTTAAATATTATATAGATATTTTTTACATATCCATATAATATTATTTATAAATTAGTATGATATATTATGTCAATTTTCTTCTTTTGCAAAAATAATGAAAGTTATTGTAAGTTCCTTTTTCGCCTAAAAATTTCCAAATATTGCGTAAGGTTATTTTTTTAGATATAAGCTCTTTTATTAGATCTTCATCTTTATCATACATACTATTAAAACTATTTGTAGGACGACCTATATTTTTTCCATTTTTGCGTGCATTAGCAAGTCCTGCTTTTGTTCTTTGTGAGATAAAGTCTCTCTCTGTTTCTGAAACATAAGCGTAGAAAGAAAGGAGTAATTTTTGAGAAGGATTGTTAAATGAACTTAATTCAGGTTGTCGTAAAAAAACAAATTGCACACCCTTTTCAGAAAGTTCTAATATTAATGTAATAACTTCAAGCATACTTCTTCCTAATCTTGAAAGTTCTGTGCAAATTAATAAATCACCTTCATTGAGTTTATCTTTTAATTCATTCATACGCCTTTTTTCTAAACTTTTTCTTGAACTCATTTCAACTTCCATAACTTCATCAATATTAATTTTGTTTTTTATACAATATTCATATATTTGGAGTTTTTGGACTTCTGAGTCTTGTTTTGCTGTACTAATTCTTACATATGCTATTACCATTATGTAATTATATCTAAAATTGTTTGAAGTATTATTTTTTAATAGTATGTATCATTACAATATGTATATAATATTTTTTATATATTATATACATATCAAAATTATATTTTTAAAATATCTTTTAGTTATTTAGCACCTTAAATCTTATAAAAGCACCTTTATCCATACCCATTTGTTCTGCCATACTTGATAATCTTTCATATTCTTCACTTGTAAAACCTACAAGAAGCTTTTTATCTCTTTTGATTCTTCCAGATTGCGTAGAGGTTTTTTGTGCTGAAGTTTCTCCCGTAGCTCCTTCGATAAAACTATCTAAATTTGCATTTGTATTTTTTTTAAATCCCATTTTATTATCCTTTGATTTTATTTGTTAATTCATTATAGAAAGTATTAAATTCTTCTAAAGCTTTATTGTTGGAATTAATTTCTGTTTCACTAATTCCTAAACCCATTTGAATGCAAGTCTTATATTTTTCTCTTTCACAGATAATATTATCTAAAAGTTTAATATTGTCATCTTCTTGCTCTTTAATATAGGCTCTTAAATCTTCAATCTTTTTATTTAAAAAAGGATTTGGAGAGCTTTTATTGATTAAAACAAATGTTTGTAGATCTCTATTTAATTCCTTTGCCATTTTAATAATTGTAAACATTTTATCTAAAACACTAACATCAAATTGACTTGGGATTGTAGGAATGATTACAACATCTGAAAAACCTAATGCTATTCTCATTTCTTTTGAGTCTCTACCGCCAGTATCAATAATAATTAAGTCATATTCATTTTTATTTTTTTCTTTTTGTATAAAATCTTTTAAAGATTCGCCAACTTTAGATACAACAGAGAATGTTCTATTAATACCTTCTTCCATTCTAATATTGACAAAAGTCATAACAGATTTTTGTGGATCGCTATCACACAATAAAACCTTTTTACTCTCAGCTGCCTTAATTGCTAAATTTACAGCTAATGTGCTTTTGCCACTTCCGCCTTTTTCATTACAGATGGATATAATCATATTTATCCTTACGATATTTATTACATATCATAATTATATCATAAGAATATTAAATACATAGTATAAAAATATATATAAAAAATGTAAAAGATATTTATTTAATATACTATATAATAACAATAAAAAAATTATTATTTTTTTATTCCAAAAGTTAAACTTTTTATAATTAATAATTAAGATTTGTTTAATTTATTTTAAGTATAATTCCTACTAGTAACTTACTAGTAAAAACTATACTTACTAAGTAAAGTAATAATATTACAATGAATAAGGAGAATAAATATGAATAAACTTAAAGAAAATACTAATCAAAATAAATTAGCTCAAAACAACACAATCCAAGTTGTAAATGTTGTTGAAAGTGTTATAAATAGTATAAAAAACAATTTTCCTGAAAATGCAAATTATAGTATTAACATAAGTAATAATAAAACTGTTATAAAAATAAACGATGGGGTTAAAGGAGCTGTTGTAACATATGAGGAAAATGGAAATTTTCAAAGACAAGAAAAAGTTCAGTATATTAAAACAACTCCAGATGAAAGATTAAAACAGGTAGAACAATTAATGGGGAAAAAAACACAATCGGAAATAGCTAGTTATCTTATGGTAAGTCAAAAAACTATATCAAACGATATTAAAAAGATAAAAAAGAATAAGAAAAGCTAACTTTAACAAAGGATTAAGTGTGATATTTTATTTAAAAAATAGAATGACTTATTTTCTTATATACTTCAAGTTGATAAGAGCTAAGAAGCATGTTGTGTTAGCATCTAATATAATCAAAAAAATAATAAGAAACAAAATAATTAATACTTGTGTTAGTTTAAAAGGCTACAAAGTGCAGTTTCATTTAAGCAAAAATAAAACTAAAATATTTTATTATTTCGTTAACATACCTTCCGAGCATTTTCATGATGCTGACTGGAAGGTGCTCTCATGAATTATAAAGATTTTAAAGATTATCCCAGCCTTATTGATATTTTAAAAAATAGAAACCTTATTGTAAAAGATGAAAAACAAGCTATAAAGTTTTTAGAGAAAAATCATTATTATCGTTTAAGTTCTTATTTTATACCTTTTCAACATCCAAAGAATTCACCATGTAAAGACATGTTTCAAGATGGAACTACTTTTGAAGATATAGTTTTACTATATAATTTTGATACAGATTTAAGAAAATTTGTATTTAATTATCTATCTGAGTTAGAAATTATTTTAAGGGCACAAATTTCTCATATTCATTCTAAACAATATAAACCTTTTGGTTATATACAAGATATAAAATCTTTAAAAAGAGAGATGAGGATTAAGGACCGTTGTCTTTACGGTGATTTGATTGAGCAAATAGATAAAGAGAAGAAAAGAGCTAGTGAGGATTTCATTCAACATATAAAAACAAAATACAATACAGATGATTTACCATTGTGGGCTCTAGTTGAAATTTTATCCTTTGGAACATTATCTAAATTTGTAAAACTTATGCAAAAAACAGAACAATTAGATCTTATGAAATTTTTTGAATTAGAAAATATACAAATTGATGTTTTTGAAAACTGGATAGAAACTTTATCTTATGTTAGAAATTTATGTGCACATCACTCAAGACTTTGGAATAGACAATTTGTTAAAAAATTTAAATATAGAAAAAATGATAATTTTCTAGATGAAAATGTAGATCGTGATAAAATATTTTTCGCAGTAAGTGTATTGACTATAATCTTAAAGGAATATAACATTAAAGAAGAATTTATAAAATTATTAAATAAATATCCAAGTATTGATAAAGCTGCTATGGGTATACCACAAAACTGGCAAGAATTAAATATTTGGAAGTGATCTGCTAATGCAACAAGGAATATAAACGAGTGTGATGTTATGTTATTTTAGATATTTTATCGAAGAAATACAATAATGTTGAATATAGAAAAAAGTCGGAAACTATATTAAACTCACTATCTAAATATCCTTTACAGAAAATGTTGTTTTTATACTGATATTTTTATCTCTCATAGCTTATAAAAATATATTTATATATAGATATAAGACACATAATTAAAAAATATTAAAAAGATATTTATTAGATATAAAATAAATATAATTTATTTTTAATTCGATTTAAGTTGTATAATCTTTTCTCAAATTTTATGATTTCCATAAAAATCAACTTTCTCGTATTTTTTAGAATTTTATTCAAAATGTTTTTGACCTTGTTCTTTTATTTCAAGACTAAAAAAGAGAAAGTTATTTTTTAAGTTTAAAACAATCGCATTTTCTTTTTGTAATATTGTATTTTTTTATCATTTCTTTTAAGAAATCTAAAAATACTTCTTCTGTAATTTCTTTTTATTCTTTATTTTTTCATCAGACAATCTGCTTCTTCTAAAAAGTTATAATAATCTAATTCTTTCATTTGTTGCTTTTTCCTTTCTCTACTTTAATCATCATTTTGTATTTTGGACAGATAACTTTTTTATATGCTTCATCTTCTGTATATTCAATATATTTATTCTCGTTGCAATTTTTACATTTAATGTTAGTCCATAAGATCATAGGATGAAAATAAATTTTGTTTGAAAGAAAATAAGGATATTTTTTACTCATATATTCTTCTCTGAAATTTTAGATTCAAATATAATCGTGATTTATGTTTTAAGTTTTGTTTAATTTTACTTCTTACTTTTATAATTTTTTTATACAAATCTGATCTTTTAGTTGCCAAATTTACTCCTTTTTAATCCAAAATCAAAAAAAATGTTTATTACACATTTAATTTTAATAAAAAATTAAAATTAAATAATACCTTTATATTTAATATAAGAGCTAAATTTATCGTTCGTTATTTTTTAATGAAAGGACTCCTTTAAATGTTTAAAAAAATACTATTAATAGCATTAGCTGTAAATTTAGCTTTTGCTGCAGGCGGTATTGATAAAGTCAATACTTTGGCACAAGATATATCAACAGCTTTGTTTGCTCTTTCCGGTGTTATTGTTACAATAGCTTTTTGTATTGCAGGCTATAGAATGGCAATGTTAAAACAGCAATGGACTGAAGTTTTACCAGCGGTAATTGGCGGTGTTGTTATAGGTTCTGCACCAGCTATAGCTGGTCTTTTGGTGGGTGGTTAAAAGTTTATGAATAACTATTTTGATCCGCTCTTTAAAGGATTAACACGCCCTGCACTCCTTTTTGGAGTGCCTTTAGTGCCTTTTATAATGAACATTTTAGGATTTATCTTAATAGCTGTTTATACGCAACAATTTTTCCTTTTAATTTTTGGAGTTATTTCTTATTTTATTATGAAAGCAATGACTAAGAAAGATGAGCAAATGTTTAGATTGTTTTTTTTAAAAACTAAATTTATTAGTAATTTTTTGAGTAGAAAGTATCATAAAGCTAAAACTTTTAATAGCGTAAGCTATAAACGATTGCCAACTAATAATGATTTTCCAAAATTATCTATATTTCCACTTCATGCTGAACCAAGTTTAGAGAAATTAATTCCTTATAGCTCTTTACTTACAGATAGCATTGTTATTACAAAAGAACATATGCTAATTAGCACATTTTTTATTGAAGGTATAGAATTTGAGTGTGAATCAGATGAGAATTTAATTTTTAAAAAAAATCTTTTGAATATGATGATAATGTCATTTTCTAATGAGCCTGTTGCTTTTTATTTTCATAATGTAAGATTTAAATTACATGAATTTTTAGATTCTCATTTTGAAAATTCTTTTTTAAAGGAAATTGATGAAAAATACCATAAGAGTTTTGATAAAAAAAGTTTTCAGCAAAATTCGCTTTATTTAACTTTGGTCTATAAGCCTTTAAAATCTAATATTGATCTAAAGACTTTCAATAAATTAAATTACAAATCAAAAGCAAAAGAAATTTCAAATTTTGTTCTTAAATTCCAAGAATACTTAGGAAAACTTGAAGCTAACATTAAAGATTTTAAACCAAAAATATTAAGTGTATATAAAAAGAATAATATTAAATATTCCGAGCAATTAGAATTTTATAATTATTTAATAGGTGGAAAATTTAATCCTGTTGTAGTTTGTGATACTCCGATATATCAATATCTAACAGGAACTTTAAAAAATATTCAATTTAACCACGATATGATTCAGCTAAACTACAATGATGATACAAAAAGATTTGCTAGAATTATTGAAATTAAAGATTATTCTAATGAAACTTTTTCAGGTATTTTAGATTCTTTAATGTATCTTGATGTAGATTACACTATTACTCAAACTTTTGTTCCTTTATCAAAATATGATTCAAAATCAGCATTAAACAAACAAATTAATCAACTAATTTCAAGTGAAGATGATGGTGTAAGTCAGATAGAGCAATTAAATTTAGCATTAGATGATTTAATTAGTAATGTTATAAGTTTTGGAAATTATCATTTTAGTATTTGTGTTTTTGGTGATAGCATTGATGAATGCAAGAAAAATACTAATAAAGTAATAACTTCATTAAATAGTTTAGGCTTTACTTCAACATTAGCAAATATTGCACTACCTGCTTCTTATTTTTCACAATTTCCAAGTAATTTTGCAATACGCCCAAGAGTTCATATGATTTCATCTTTAAATTTTTCATCTTTGGTTGCATTACATAATTTCTTAATGGGTAAAAAAGAAAAAAATTGCTGGGGCGATGCTGTAACTATTTTAAAAACACCAAACAAACAACCATATTTTTTAAATTTCCACAAAAGCGATGGGAAAAACAAAGATGAATTTGGTGATTTGAATTTAGCTAATACTTTGATTTTAGGTCAAAGTGGTGGTGGTAAAACCGTGTTTATGAATTTTATCATTAATCAAATGATAAAGTATGCTAATAAAGATAGTTTCCCTGCAAACATACCTGAAGATAAAAAGAAATTTACAGCTGTATTTTTAGATAAAGATAAAGGTGCTTTAGGCAATATTCTTTGTGCTGGCGGTAGATATATTTCTATTAAAAATGGTAAGCCTACTGGGTTTAATCCTTTTATGGTTGAAACTAATGAAGAAAATTTAAGATTTTTAAAACAACTAATAAAACTATGTGTAACACGCAATGGCGAAATTCTTAATACAAAAGAAGAAAAACAAATTAATGAAGCTGTAAATACTCTAATGTTTCAATTTGAAATTTCTGAAAGAAAATATCCTATTTCTTTACTTCTTGAAAATATTACAGATGATTTTAATGACAATAACTCTTTAAAAAGTAGATTGTCTTTATTCCAAAAAGGAAAACAATTTGGCTGGGTGTTTGATAATGAATATGACAACCTAGATTTTCCTGATGATATTAATTTATTTGGTATTGATGGAACTGAATTTTTAGATGAAAAAGATGTTTCAGCATTAATCTCTTATTTTATTCTTTGGCGTGTTATGAATTTAGCAGATGGAAGAAGACTTTGTATAGATATTGATGAAGCTTGGAAGTGGTTAGAAAATGATATTGTGGCAGAAGAAGTAAAAAACAAGTTTAAAACCATAAGAAAACAAAATGGCTTTTTAAGACTTGCTACACAAAGTATAGAGGACTTTTTAAAACTAAAGATAGCAAATACTTTAGTTGAACAATCTGCTACAAAAATATTTTTACCAAACCCTTTAGCAAAAGAAGATGAGTATTTAAGACTAGGTCTTAGCAAAGATGAATTTTTAATAGTTAAAAACTTTGCCCCACATAAACGACAATTCCTTGTTAAAAGACAAGATGAGGCAGTTGTTTGTTCTTTGGATCTTTCATCTTTAGGCAAAGAAAACCTAAAAATTTTATCTACAGGCACAAGCTATATAGAAAAAATAGAAAATATCTTTAATCAAAAAAACAAAACTTTGGAAGAAAAAATCAATGAACTTAAAACATTTTATAAGGAAGAACAATGAGATTAAGTTTAAGTAAAAATCAAATCAAAAAGCCACAGGGGCGCTTTATCTTAAATAGCCCTGTCAAAAGACAGGATAAGACTCAAAAAGCCTTGACTACTATTAAACTTAGTAGTATAATTGCTACTAAGATAAAGCGTGTGAACTTCATCTTAAAATATCTCCTTTCTGGAGTTAAGATTAAGCCACAGGGTTGCTGCCCTGTGGCAAACCCCAAAAATAATTATATCCAAAAACAAAATAAATTTTTATTTTCCATAATTTCATCATTATGTATTGCAAATTTAGCTTTTAGTGCTGGTATTAATGTTAAAGTTATATTAGTAGCTATTTTTAGATTTAAAGCCACAAGGAAATCTCATCCCCATAAAAATGGGGCAAGGCTAATAAGCCTTGACTATTATCATACAAAGAAGTATAATAATAACTATGAGATTTATATGACTCAATTTAATCGCCTCCTTTCAGAGTGCAAATTAAGCCACAAGGGTGCGAACCTTGTGGCAAACACCCCAAAAAATTATATCCAAAAATTTAAAAAATCTATTCTTATTCTTACTTCCCTATTGATTTTACCTAACTTAGCTTTTAGTGCTGGTATTCCTGTAGTTGATGCGACTGCAAATTCACAAATGGCAACCCAAAATGCAAAAGAAATTGCAGAGTGGACTAAACAAGCTACAAGATGGCAAGATACGGTTAAACACTATCAACAACAAATTCAAGCTTATCAAAATGAACTTATGTCTAAAACAGGTGCAAGAGATTCAGTGTCTTTTATGAGAGACACAAAACAAATTTATTTAGATTTTGCACAAGCTGGACAAAACATACAATCTTTTTATGATGATGTATTGCAAGATCCACAAGGCTTTTTAAGCGATAAAAGCAAAGAAACATTTAGAAAATTCACTCTTTTTGATCGTTGCAATGCTAGTTATTTGAGTGAAGAGCGAAAAAGAATATGTAGAATGGATATGATTACTTATGCAGCTCAAGTGGAGCATTATAATCAAGCTTCTATCCAAGTTAATACCGTAGCAAAGTCTTTAGAAAAATTACACCAAAGACTTATAGAATCAAAAGATATTAAAGAAACTAATGACATTAACAATGCGATTAATGTAGAAAAAACCAAACTAGAAATCATTAAAACTAATCTTGAAATTTCTAATATGCATTATGAAAATCAAAGAAGAATAAGACAAGATCAAGCAGCACAGCTGTTTGCAGAATCAATGGGGAAAGAGCCTTTGAGTGATGTGGAGCTTGCAAAACAAGCTGAAGAAAAAGCAAAAGCTAGTGGCTTATTTGACTAAATAGGAGTGAAAAATGAGTAGTGTTATTAATATTAACAATATAGATGTCATCTTTGAAAACAAAGATGAGCAAATTTTTTGCACAAGTTTAGATATAGCTAAAGTATTTGGGAAGCAACATAAAAATGTTTTAAGAGATATTGAAAATATTTTAAATGAATTACGAGAAATAGGGGTTTCTAACGAACTCCTCAATTTTGAGCAGGTCGTGCGAATATCGAAAACAACGAACCCAAAGAATGGTAAGCTTGTTAATAGAAAAATGCCTATGTATAATCTAACTCGTGATGCATTCACGCTTTTAGCTATGGGTTTTACAGGTAAAAAAGCTTTACAATTTAAAATTGCTTTTATCAATGCTTTTAATCAAATGGAACAAATCATTAAAAACAAAGAAATAGAAAAAATAAAACAACTAAAACATTATGATCTTCCTGATACACCTTATAAGGAAAAGATAGCAAACGCTATAAAGGAAATAGAACAAAAACAAAATTCTAAATTTATAGAACTAATAGAATATGAAATAGTAGAAAAATTTAAAAATGGAAAAACACAAGTTTTACAAAAACTTAATTTTAAAACCAAATTAATTTAAATAAAAACAAATTTTAAAGAAAGGAGATAAAGAAAGTTTAAGAAAGGCCGTAGGGTAAACTTATACCCCTAAAAATAGGGGCAAGGCTAATAAGCCTTGACTGTAACTATACAAAGGAGTATAATTACAATTATAAGTTTGTTATAACTCAATTTAATCACCTACTTTCTAGGGTTAAATTTAGCCATAGGGTTGCAGCCTACGGCTAACCCTTCGGGGTATTATATCTTAGTCTTCTTAAACTTCTTAAAACACCATAGTGATTAACAATGTTAAAGTTATATTAGTGGCTATTTTTAGATTTAAAGCCACAAGGAAAATCCACCATACCCCAACAAGTGGGGCAAGACTAAAAAGCCTTGACTATAATTATACAAAGGAGTATAATTACAACTATGATGAATTTAGTGGTATTCATCTTAGCTCCTTTAGGGGCTTAGATTTTCGCCACAAGGGTGCGAACCTTGTGGCAAACACCCCAAAAAATTATATCCAAATTTTTAATCTTATAAATTTTTGTAGTTTCGTATTTTATTTTAATTTTTTAAGTAGAAAAATAAAAAATATTTTATCCCTGCAAAAGCAGGGCAAGAGCTTAATAAGCCTTGACTATTACTATACAAAGAAGTATAATAATAAGTATAAAATATTTTTGGTTCAAACAAATCACCTCTTTTCTGAGGTTTTATTGAGCCATAGGGTTGCCGCCCTATGGCTAACCCCATGTAATTATATCCAAATTTTTAATCTTATAAATTTTTATAATCTCATATTTTCTTTTAAGGCTTACCATGCAAAGTGATTTTTTCTTGCAACTTGGTAATGCTACTCATGCGATTTTAGAAGTAGTAAGAAATGCAGCATTGAGTGAAAAAATGACTCAACTTGCTGTGCTTTTTTCTATCACCCTTGTCATTACTATTATGTATAAGGGTTATGAAATCTTATTTGGTCGTTCTCAAAGTCCTACTAAAGAAGTAATGTGGGATTTAGCTGCTAAGGCTATGATCATCACTTTTGCTTTAAATATCGGTGGATGGCTTACTTTAGTCATTAATGCTATGGATGGCTTTCATGAGTGGGCTGGTGGAAGCCTTAGTATGTATAAGCAAATTGATTTTATTTTTAATGAAGTTAGAAATTTAGCTGATAATATATGGGCTAAGGCTAGTGGATTTGATACAGTAATAGCTGGAATTACTATAATTATAGTTTATATAGCATTTGGTATAGCTGTGCTACCTGCTTTAGTAGTGATTAATGCTACTGCCTTTACTCAAACTATATTAGTGATTGCTGCACCTTTAATGTTTTATTGTCTTTTATATAAAAGCACTAAGAATGTTTTTACTCAATGGCTTGCGTTGCTTATTTCTAATACCTTATTAGTTCTTTTTATGAGTTTATTTTTTAAGGTTTTTGCTAGAGAAATATATAAATTTGTTGATTTAGCACAAAATCAATATATGAATGCAGATGCAGACGCTTTTTTTATAGGCGTGAGAATGATTTTTTCCTCTGTTTTATTAGTTGCTATGGTTTTTGTAGCAAAGGTTTTTGCTGAAAAAGTAGGAAGCGTTGCTTTAGATTCTGCTATGCAAAGTGTGTTTTCAAGGGTAAGCAATCCTATAAGTTCTGCAGCTGGAAAAACTCTTGGAAAATTATTTGGGCATGCTCAAAAAGGAGGCTCTAAAATGGCAGAAGGTGCTTATTCTATGATGAAATCAGGTGCTAAAGTAGCAGGTGCTAATGCTATGTCTTTAGGAAAGAGCATATTACAAAGGATGAGAAATGAAGCATAAGGTAATTTTATTTGCATTTTGTGCAATCTTTTTTAGTGCTTGTTCTATTAAAAACAATACTAATTATAACTATTTGTTTGATGATAAAAGTGGTTGGGTTGCTGTAAATGATATTAAAGATCAAGAAAAGTTTTTAAAAATGGAAATTGTTCCTGTGTTTGAAAAGAAAGAAGAAGAAACTTCCATTAAAAGCTTTGAAAACATTAAAAAGAAAAAGAGAATTATTTTAAATTATCCGAGTATGTCTTATGTGATTTTAAAAAAGGCTGTAAATGATTCTAATTCTTATCATGAAGATAAGATGGTTGAAGCTGGCGAGTTTGATTATTCTATCACTTACCATACGGAGCAAGGAGATGTTTTTGTAAAAGTTTTAAAACAAAATCTTTTTTTTAAAGAAAAAGATGTGCAAATAATTGAAACTGAAGTTTTAGAAAACAAATTTTAAAGAAAGGAGATAAAGAAAGTTAGTATAAAGCCAAAGGGTTTCTAGTATCCCCTTTAAAAAAGGGAAATCAAAGCTAATAAGCCTTGACTATTATTATACATAGTAGTATAATAATTACTAGAATATGATTATTCAAGGTTCTCACCTTCTTTCTAAGGCAAGATTTGATTAATCAAAGGCCGTTACCCTTTGGTTAATCAGCCTTAGGTTGATTATACTAACTTCTTTTAAACATAAAATTGAAAAACCAAAATGAAATTAATTCTAATGCTTTGAATTTTGAAGCAAGTGTAAGATATTTGATTGAAAAATCAAATCAAAGAGCTTGGTTAGTTGCATTTATAAGTATGGCAATATCAATTATTGCTGTAATTGCTGTAATTTTCTTAACACCATTAAAAACTACTGAACCTTATGTGATTAGAGTGGATAATACTACTGGTATGGTGGATATTATTACTAGCTTACAAGAAGAGCAAATTAGTTCTATTGAAGCTTTAGATAAATACTTTATCTCTCAATATATAAAAGCTAGAGAAGGTTATTATTATAAGTTTTTAAATCAAGATTATGTTCTTACTCAATTAATGAGTGATGAAAATGTTGCAAATGAGTATAGAGCTATCTATGCTGGTGATAATGCTTTAGATCAAATTTATAAAGATAATGTTGAAGTAAGCGTTAAGATTTTAAGTATTGTTCTTGGAAATAGCAATGGAGTAAAAACCTCTACTATAAGAGCATTAATTACTAAAAAAGATTCTGTAACAAAAAGCACACAACAATCAACCAAAGTTATAACCTTAGCGTATGATTTTTTACTAGCAAAAACAAGTGAAGAAAATAGAATTTTAAACCCTCTTGGCTTTAAGGTTACTAACTATAGAGTTGATGAGGAAATAAGATGATAAAAAATATTAGCCTAGCCCTTTCTTTTTCATTTTTGGCTTTACCTGTTTTTGCATTAAATGAACCGCAAAAATCAGAATACGATCAACGCGTAGCACATGCTGAGTATAACTCTAAAGATGTTTTTAAAATGGTAGCTAGAAATGGTTTTGTAAGTATGATTGAATTTAGCGATGAAGAAGTCATTATAAATACCGCTACAGGATTTTCTGAAGGTTGGGATTTAATAGAGAAAAAAAATCTTTTATTTATTAAACCAAAAGCTTATAAAACTAGACTTTTTGTAGAAAATGATCCTTATAATCAAGGTCAGCAAAAAGAGATGATTGTTGATCCAAATCCAAAAGACTGGAAAACAAATTTAATTGTTACCACTAATTTAAAAACTTATATTTTTGATTTATTGCTAACTAATGATAGCAAGCAAGCAACTTATAAATTGTCTTTTAGCCACGCTGATAAAATCTTAAAGCAAGAGAATAAAATAAAAAAAGAGCTAGAAAAGAAAATTGTAAGAGAAGAGCTTGATAAAAATATAGTTCCTAGAAACTGGGATTTTTTAATGAAAGCGAATAAAGGAAGTGAAGATATAGCACCAAATTATGCTTATGATGATGGTGTTTTTACTTACTTAGGTTTTGATAACACAAAAACATTTCCGAGTGTATTTTTATATGAAAACGGCAAAGAAATGATCTTAAATACTCACATTAAAAAAGATGGAAAATATGATGTTTTAGTAGTTCAAAAAATTGCAAAACAAATTCTATTAAGAAGTGGAGATAAGGTTGTTGGAATTTTTAATAATGGCTATGGAAAAAATCCTTTAGATAAAACTAGAGAAACCTCTAATGAAAATATACAAAGAGTGATAAATGATCCAAGTAAAACACTTTTACTAGAACAATCTTTATTAGGAAATGAGCAATGAGTAATCAAGAAAAACAAGAATTAAAAGATATGGATTTACAAAGTGAGTTGCAAGCACAAAGCGTTAATGTTAAAAAAATTCAAATCTATGTATTCTTTATTGCTTGTGTATTTATATTATTGATTTTTGCATATATCTTTGCAAAATCTTTTATTGGTAGTAGTGATGATACTGCAAATACACAAGCAAAAGAAGTTAATAAAGACATTGCTAGTAGTGTGAAATTAAAAGATTTTATTTTACCTCAAAAAGAAGAACCTGTTAAAGAAGAAACAAAGAGTTTTGAAGAAGTATTGAAAGAAAGAGAACAGGAAAAACCCGTTGAAGTAACTCCAAAAGAAAATCCTTTCGAGCTTGTCTCAAAACCTTTACAACCAAGAATAGTAAAAGGTGCAGGGTTAGTTGTGGTAAGTAGTAGTAGTGATGGTGGGGCTTTTAATGCACAAGAAAACAATACACAAGAAAGCTCAAATAATATTTTTAATTCTAAACCTATGCAAGGAGATAATGCTTTATTATCTAATGGATCAAATGATTTTATCGGCGATGTTTTTACCCCAACTAGTGCTAGTGTTAGTCAGTTTGATCCAAATTTATTATTATCTAAAGGAACTTATATAGGTTGTTCTTTAAAAACTCGTTTAGTTAGCACTATTAAAGGGGGTATTGCTTGTATTGTTTCAAATGATGTTTATTCTTCAAATGGCAATGTTCTTTTAATTGAAAAAGGAAGCACCATTACAGGAAGTTTTAGTTCAGGACAATTAAATGATGGTATGGATAGGCTTTTTGTTATTTGGCAAGAAATAAGAACGCCTAATAATATTATTATACCAGTTTATTCAGGTGCAACTGATGAGCTTGGAGCAAGTGGAATACAAGGATGGGTAGATCATCATTATATGAAACGCTTTGGTTCAGCTATTTTATTATCAATAATTGATGATTCTTTAAATATTTTAGCTAATCAAGTTATTAATAAAAAAGAAAATAGCGTTGATTATACGGAAAATTCAAGAGAAACTTCTCGTGAAATAGCTAATACTGCTTTAGAAAAAATGATTAATATCCAACCAACTCTTTACAAAAATCACGGTGATTTAGTAGGTGTATATGTTAATAAAGATATTGATTTTTCTAAGGTTTATCAATTAAAAAGAAAGGGCTTTTTTTAATGAGTAATTCAAGAACCCTAGAAAAATTAGCTAATGATTTTTTTGGAAAACATTTGGCTAATTCCAGCGTAACTGAAATATGCTACAACGGCAAAGAAAATATTTTCATACAAACTAATGATGGAAAATGGCAAGAAGAAACAAGTAAGTTAGATTATGAAGCTTCTAAGTCGTTTGCTACTTCTTTAGCTTCTTTTAAAGAAGATAAGATAGATGAATCACGCCCTATCCTTTCTTGTATATTACATGGAGGTGAAAGGGTTCAGGTAGTAATTCCGCCAGCGACTAAAAAAGAGCATATTTCAATTACAATTAGAAAACCAAGTGAGAAAAGATTTTTAATACAAGATCATGTTAAAAGTGGTCTTTTTGAAGAAATAAAAACTGATCATTTTATAACAAATCCTTTGGATGAGGAGTTGAAAAAGCTTTATGAAGCTAAAAATTTTAAAGATTTTATTTGTAAAGCAGTAGAGTATGAAAAAAATATCATTATAGCAGGAGGTACAGGAAGCGGTAAAACAACTTTTATGAAAACTTTAATTGATTTTATTCCCAAAGAACAAAGAATTATAACTATAGAAGATGTTGAAGAAATAAAATTTTATGAGCATAAAAATTTTGTACAACTTTTTTATCCTAGTGAAGCTAAAAATGAAGATTTTTTAAATTCTGCAACTCTTTTAAAATCGTGTCTTAGAATGAAGCCTGATAGAATCTTATTGGCAGAGCTTAGAGGTGCTGAAACTTATGATTTTATCAATGTTCTTTCTAGTGGGCATGGTGGTAACATTACAAGTTGCCATGCAGGAAGCACTTCTGAAACATTCGAGCGTTTGGCTTTGATGACTTTACAAAATACTCAAGGTCAAAAAATACCTTTTGAAAAAATACAAGATATGCTTAAAAATCTTATTGATGTAGTTGTCCATATTAGAGCTCATAATGGAAAAAGACATATTAGTCAAATATATTTTAAAGAGATGAAAAATGGCAAATAAAGAAAAAAGAGGAATTTATAATGTGAGTTTTAATGATAAAAACTCAACTCCAATTAATACAGAATTAGAGATTATTGAAGAGGCAATCATTGATTATGTTGTCCATTATGTTAAGGGTTGGCATAACACAAAAAGAGACAAAGGAAGAGGTGCTGAACATATCAAATTACATTTAGCAAAAGAAAGCGAAGGAGAAATAAAGATTGAAGAGCTTTTAAATCTTGGTAACTTTATAAGAGAATATTTGAAAGTCTTTAAAGAACCATTTGATGATGGAAGAGGTGGAAAAGTATATGAATGGGAAAATAAAGAAGGCATTCGTTTTAGAGTTGCTACTGATAAGATCAAAGGGGAGGGTCTCATCCCGCCACTATCCCCCTCTGATGAAATTATTATAACTTTTTATTCTGATAGAAATCTTAATAAGAGAATGGAATTTAAAAATCCAAAAGTTAAAGCTTATTATGAAGAAAAATCTTTAAAACAAGAAAAAAATTCTGATTATTTTAAACAAAAATTAGAAAGCTTTTCTACAAAAATAAAAGGAATAGAAAATGAAAGATAAGATTGTAATGCTTGTTTTTATAAGTATTTTTTCACTATTAATAGCTTATTTTTTAAGTCCTTTTGTGATGTTTTATCTTAATGATGTAAGCTTAAAAAGAATTCTTGGGTTTTACAATCTTAAATTCACTTTTGAGGCATTAATAAATGCTTACCCAAAAGCTTATATTTCTTTCTTTGGTATGTTTGGTTTTAGTGTTATTGTTTTAATGCTTTTAGCATTAATAGCTAAAAGCAAAAAAACTCAATTTGGCGAGGCAAGATTTGCAAATTTAGCAGAAATTAAAAAAATGAAATTATTTTCAGACAATGGAATAATCATCGGAAAATATAAGGGAAAATTTTTAAGATTTAAAGGTCCTCAGTTTGTGGCTTTGGGAGCTCCAACAAGAAGTGGTAAAGGGGTTGGTATTGTAATACCAAATTTAATGGACTGGAAAGAGAGTGCTGTTGTTCAGGATATAAAACAAGAATGTTTTGATTTTACAAGCAAATATAGAAAAGAAGTTTTGGGTCAAGATGTTTTTCTTTTTAATCCATTTTCAAAAAGAACTCATCGTTACAACCCTTTAACTTATATTGATATGAGTGATAGTGATAATTGTGATAGTCAGCTAATGGATTTAGCAAATATCATTTATCCAAAAGAAGGGGATTCTACAACTCAATTCTTTAATGGTCTTGCACAAAACCTATTTATAGGACTTTGTTATTTGTGGAAAGATTTAAATTTAAAAGAAGATGGGAAACTTTTTTTAGAAACATTTAACTTAAAAACAGAATTTAGTTTTTTTGGAATATTACAACTTTCAAAAGGTTTTACTTTTGAATATGAGGGTAAAAAAATAAATGGATTTGATAATACTTATAAGTACTTATCAAATTGTGATGATCTGCTTTCAGATATCACAAAAAGAAGGTTAGAGACTTATTTTAGTATTTCAAGTGATAATACAAAATCAGGAGTTATGTCTTCTTTTAACGAGCCTTTAACTCCTTTTGAAGCAGAAGTATTAAAACTTTCTACTCAAACTAGTGATTTTGATTTGAGAGATTTACGCAAAAAGAAAATGACTATTTATATAGGTATAACCCCTGATCAATTAACTAATGCAAAATTTATATTGAATATTTTTTGGTCGCAGTTAATTCTTTTGAATACAAAAGAACTTCCTGAACAAAATCCACAAATTAAATATACTTGTTTAATGCTTATGGATGAATTTACAGCACCTAGAAAAATTCCTATATACCTTTCAGCAGTAAGTTTTATGGCAGGTTATTTAATGCGTTCTTTGATGATTTATCAATCAAAATCTCAACTTAAAGCACCTGCCCCTGATGGATATGGGGATGATGGAGCAAAAACTCTTTTGACTAACCATGCTTGTCAAATTTTTTATACCCCAAGAGAGCAAGAAGATGCAGAGGAGATTAGTAGAATACTTGGTAATACTACATTTAAAACAAGATCAAGAAGTGTAGGGGCAAGTGGTGGATCTACAAGTTATAGTGAAGCAAGTAGGGCATTAATGCTTCCACAAGAACTTCGAGAAATGTCTTTTGAAGATGAGCTTATTACTATAGATAATGGAAAGCCTATTTTATGCAAAAAAGCTTTTTATTATAACGATCCATATTTTATTGATAAGTTTAAACAAGTCTCTCCAACTTTGGCAAAAATTAAAGGCATACCTAAAGAACATATCTTAAAAGGAGCTTTTCAAAGAGGAGAGTGTCGCATACAAATACCAACAACAGGAGAAAATAATGAAAAAAACGCTTAGTTTGCTTTTATTAGCAAGTGTAATTTTTATAGGATGTGCAAGTTCTGCACCAAAACCTAAAAAGCTTGAAGGTGGTTCAAAGCTAACCTTGAATAATTCTTTATTGGAGGAAAAGTATAGATTTGTTCCTAAAGATTCAAAGTTAAGCAATATGGACTGGATTTATCAAATAGAGCTTACAAAAAATAAAGAAGGCTTGCTCACTAATGAACAAATAGTAAAAACTTTTCTTTTGGCTCATAATGCAAAAAGAATTATCTTAATAGGCGAAAAAAATATCATTCAAGAATATGAAGAGTATTTTAAAAAAAATGGTGTTGAAGCAGAAATGATCTTACAGCCTATAAGCATTATTAAGGGAGATAAAAATACTATCAATATGCTTTTTTTTCATGCAAAAGATGGAGAGATAAATGAGTAATTCTTTATTTGATAATAATGAGATTAAACCAACCGTGATTAAAACCATTAATCAAGATGAAATTGTAGAAAAGAAAATGATACAAGAAGCCAAAAAAATTAAAAAAAAGGAGAATAAAAAATGAAAATAAAATTGATATCAATAATTTTAGCTATGTTTATGTTCTCAAATTTAAAAGCTATAAAATTGGATTATTTAAGTGGGGATACTAGATATGCTTGTGAAGCTATGCTTTGTTTAGCTTCGCCTATTAAACCACCTGAATGTAGTGCAGCGATTGCAAGATATTTTGCAATTAAGTTTAAAAAGCCTTGGAAAACCATACAAGCGAGAAAAGATTTTTTAAATTTATGTCCTGTGGATAATAGTGATACTGAAATGCTTAAATATAAGAATGATATCTTAGCTCATTTAGATGGTGAATGTTCTTTGGAAGAACTTAATAAAAGAGTAGAAAAAAAACTTTTATGGGTGGAAAGAGTATGTGATGATGGATCATGTGAAGAAATAGAGCATTATGGATATAGAATAAATCCACAATTATCGCAATCTTGTTACCTATTGCAATCTAGTTCTTATACTGATTATCAAGGTTTTGAGTATATATGCTCTAAAAATTTTATAGAGGATGTCAGTTGGAAAAGAGGTTATGAATTAAAAGAAATTTCTGAACAAGAATATAACTTACTTCCTGATAATTTAAGAGAGAAACATCGCGAGAGAGTAGGTTTTAAGTGGAAATGGGTTTTTTATAAAAAGATTTTTATTAATAAAAAATGTTGGATAAAAAATGACTGAAGAAAATCAAAGCTTACTTGATGAGCAAATAGATCAAGAAGATATGAATAATTCTTTACTTGATGAAGTAAAAATTTGCAACTATCAAGAAATTATTGATGAGCAGATAAAAATCTTAGAAATCATTAATAATACTATCAATATAGGCTTAAATAATGTTCTTGATGAGAATACCAAAGAAGGAATTTTTAAAGATTTAGAGCAAAATTTTTATAAACTTAAAATGAATATTGATTCTCTAATTTCGTATTTTAAAAATCCCCCAAGTCAAGAAGAATTGGAAATAATCAATAAAACGCTTTTGATTAAAACAGAACTTGATAGTTTGAACTCATCTTTTTCAAAATTAGAAATAGAAGAATTTAGTCAAAAAGCAATGGAACTAAAAACTGCACTTGATAATTCTTTAGTTAATTTTGATAATACATTTCTTGAATCATTAAATAGTGCTTTAAAAGTAAGTAATGATGATTTAAAGGATTTTAGGTCAAAAACCGAAGCTAGATTAAGTGATAGCTTACAAACATATGATCAAACTTTAAAAGTGTTTTTAGAAAAAGAAAAAAATGCAATTTTAGATTTTTCTAAAATTTTTTCGAAGCTAACTAAAAATATCAAACAAACTATGATTGTTTCATTGATGTTTTTTGTTTTATTTGGGTTTTCTTTTGGAGTTTTTTCTTTCATCGTATACTTAAAATACGAAGATTATAAAAAAATAACCCAAAACGCCCAAAAGTTAAGCTCTATCATTATAAAAGAAAATAAAGACAAAAGCTTAACTTTGAGCTTCCCAAAAAACAAAACCATTCTTAATAAAGATGAGAATGGCATTCATATCACACTACAAGGAGGTGAATGAACATGTAATTATATATATTTTTTTTAAATTCCCAAACCAAAAACCAAAAAACAAAACATAAAAATTTTTATTAAGGAGAAAAAAATGGCATTCGTAAGATTATCAAATGGAAATCATCCAAGACTTATGGTTGATGTAAATAACGCATTAAACTATAAAGACACTCAAACAGGTGAAATTAAGCAAAGACAAGTTGCTACTGCTTTAGTTGATGTGATAGAAGAGGCTGGAAAAGTTGTTGGAATGGATAAGGGAGCTGTAACAGCTTCTTTTAAAGTAAATAATGAATGGAAAAATTACTTTGTAAGAAGAGATAAAGAAAATTTCAACATTGTTTTATTACCAACAGATCCGCAAGAAAGAAGTAATAGAGATAACCATATCTTTATTAATAATAACTGGAATGAAGAAACTGACAGATTTTACTACACAATCAATGATAAAAGAGAAGCTGGAAAAGCTTTAGTTGAAGGAATTGGAATTAGCGAATTTCAAAACCAAGATGGTAGCAAAAGTTTTTATCTTGACACAAACATTAAGCTTACTAATAAAGAAATTAAAGAAGAGTTAGAAAAGATTAAACTTGAAAAAGGTGATGGCTATCTAGCTATTGTTAGAAGCACTGGTTTTGAGATAAAAAATGAAGCCGAAATGAAAGAGCAAAAAGCAAAACAACAAGATGGTTTTTCTAAAGAACAAACAATAGAGCAAGAAACTCAAGCTCCAAAAAAAGAAAAAGACATTGAAAGATAAATTTACACCCTTATTACAAGGGTGTAAAACAAATAAAGATAAAAGGTAAAAGATGAGATTGTTTATAGCGGAAAAACCTGAACTTGGTAGAGCAATTGCAGAAGGCTTAGATGGTAATGTTAAGAAATTTGAAGGTTATATTCAAAAAGGCGATAATTTAATTACTTGGGCTTTTGGTCATATATTGAGATTAGCAACACCTGAATTTTATAATGAAAAATGGAAGTTGTGGAATTTAAATGATTTGCCTTTGGACATTAAAGAATTTAAATATATTCCTATAAATAATAGCAAAAAACAATTAGAAATTATCTGCAAATTGATTAAAAATGATCAAGTAGATAGTATTGTTCATTGCGGTGATGCAGATGATGAGGGTCAAATTCTTATTGATGAAATTATTCAGTATTCAAAAACAAAAAAACCTGTTTTTAGAGTTTTGATTAATGATTTAACTCCAAAAGCAGTTAAAGCTGAAATTTCTAAAATGAAGCCGAATTCTCAATTTAAAGGAATGAGTGAAAGAGGATTTGCAAGAAGTCAAGCTGATTGGATTGTAGGTATTAATCTTACAAGAGCTTATACAAGTGTAGCACAGCAAAAAAGTGGTTTTAGAGAAGTTCTTACTTTAGGAAGAGTTCAAACTCCAATTTTAGGGCTTATAACAGCAAGAGATAATGAATATGAAAATTTTAAAAGCATAGATTATTATTCATTGCTAGGAAAATTTGAAATAAATGGAAAAGTATTTAATGCAAGATTAAAAACAGAAGAAAAGATTATCGATGAAAATATTGCTAAACAAATAAAAGAAATCAACATTAATAAAACGGGATTAATTAGTGTTTTTAAAGAAAAAAAGAAAGAATATCCCCCTTTGCCTTATAGTCTTTTAATTTTGCAAGCAGAGTGTGCTAAATTATATGGTTATTCACCTGATAAAACATTAGAAATCACTCAAAATTTAAGAGAAAAATATAAAGCCATAACTTACAATAGATCAGATTGTCAATACTTACCTGAAACAATGTTTGAACAAGCTCCAAATATTTTAAATTCTATTAAATCAAATATAAAAAATAATGATAGTGATTTAAGTTTATTGCTTGAAAAGAGTGATTTAAGCATTAAAAGCAAAGCTTTTAATGATAAAAATATTTCCGCTCACTATGGAATAATACCAACTCAAAACAATTTTGATTGTGGGCTTTTAAAAGAAGAAGAAAAGAATATCTATATTTTAATAGCAAAAAGATTTGTGATTCAGTTTTTTAAACCAAGAGAATATGAAGTTACAAATCTTGAGATACAAACTTATGATAAGAGTGTATTTAGCATTTCTCAAAGCAAAAATATTAGCGAGGGTTTTAGAAAATTTTTCAAGCAAAGTGATGAAAAAGACAATGAAGATACTAATAATCATTTAGACATTTCACTAATAGAGAATAATAGTGTTTGCAAAATTAAAGATATTGAAATAGAGAAAAAGCAAACAAAACCGCGTCCTTATTACACGATGGATTCTTTATTAAAGGATTTAAATAGTGTTGCTAAATATGTGAAAGATGAAAAAATAAAAAAATTACTAATTGAAAAAGATAAAGACAAAAAAGGTGAAAATGGAGGTATTGGAACACCTGCTACTAGATCAACTCATATTAAAAATTTAATTGAGCAAGGATATATTGAGGTAAGTAAAGATAAAAAACAAGTTGTTAAATCTACCAAAAAAGGAAGACTCTTAATATCTTTAGCACCTGAAACTCTTAAATATCCTGATATGACTGCTTTATGGTTTGAGCAACAAAAAATGATTGAACAAGGCACAATAAAAAAAGAAGATTTCTTACAAAATATATTAAAGGAGGTTAATAGTGAAATTTTGAAAATAAAAGAAAATGGGAGTATGAATCAATTCTCACAATTATCAAAAGAAAAACAATATAGTTGCCCTGAATGTAAAAATGGTTATTTAATAAGAAGAAAAAATACAAAAGGGACTTATTGGTGGGGATGTAGTGAGTATAAAAATGGTTGTAAGTTTATGTGTTTTGATGAAAAAAATAAGCCAAAATTAAAATAAGGAGATGAAAAAATGAACGAAGTGGTATTATGTGGTTTTCTTGGTAAAGATTGGGAAGTATCTCAAGGAAAAAAAGAACTTTTAGCAAAAAATAGTTTAGCAATTACGACTATTACTAAAAAAGCAAATGAGGAAATAAAACACACAGATTGGATTCCTTTGGTTGTTTTTGGAACAAATAGGGTAAATGCTTTAGCAAATTACTTAAAAAAAGGAGATAAATTTTTATGCAAAGGAAGGATTTTTACTTCAGTTTATGAAGATGAAAATCAAAATAAAAGAACTGGTTTTCAAGTTATAGTTGATAATTTTGAATTTGTTCATCAAAAAGAAAAGCAAAATATAGATCACCAAGCAACTAAAGAAGATAATTCTGTTGAAAATTTTGCTCAAACAGATAATATGGAAGAAGAAACATTTTAATGAGAACTAAAGAGGGTAAAATGAAATCAGTAATATATAAAAAATCTTTAAAAGCAAAATATCCAAAAAAAAGGATATTAAGAAAAATCTTGTTGTCTTTTTTTTAAGTTCATCTTTAATAAATCAAACACATTCAAGTATTATTTTTGACAATGTAGATAGTGAGATTGAAATATTAAGTAAAAAAATTATTTCATCAGCTAATACTGATAATGAAATTTTACCTTCAAGCACCCAAAACACAAACACTATTCAATCACAAGAAACACAAGTTAATGAAGCTAGTGAAATTATAAAAGAAGAAAAAGATAGCAAAGAACTTAGTGAGCAAGAAATCTATGCTAAATATGCAAAAATAAACAAAGAAATCAGAAGTATAGATAAAGAATTAAGTAATAATTCAAACAATAATGAATTAATTGCTAAAAAAGAACAACTAATTCAAGAAAAAAATAATCTTGATAATAATTTAAAAGAAATTAATAATGAAGAAGATAATACAAATTTTCAAGAACAAACTATAAGAAAAGCAAAAGTAAAAGCTCATCGCATAATCTCAAGAGAAAAACCAAATGTTAAAAGCAAACAAGTAGAAATTTATAGAGAAAATAGAATATTAGATATTGAAAATATCATAACTAATGAAACAGGCACTAAGTGGGCTAAATTAGCTAATAAAGAAGAGTATATTTCAGCTAAGTGGCTTGAGTTTTATGATAAAGAAGTTATCAAAGAACACACTCATACTAATTTTAAAGACAAAAAAATTATTAAAAAACCTTTTGAAACTGTTTATCTTGAAAACCCTACAAATGCAAACTATTATAATGAAAATTTAAAAACACAAGAAGCTTTAAATGATAGTAAAAAAGATGATAATTTAAGCAAAGAAGATCAAGAATTTTCAAATAAAGTAATGAAAGTTATTCAAACAGCTGGTGCTATTTATGATAGTGAAGATAGCAAGAGCAAAGAAGAAATTGTAAAAAATATGGCAAGTTCTTATTTAAATGCAAGTGCAAATGAACTAGCTAAAGAATTTATTGATTCATTAAATACTTCTATTAATACAGATTTTTCATTTAATTACAACGAAAGAAGCGGTTTTAGTGGTAATGCTAAAGCACTTTTACCTATTGTAAGTGAAGATAATCCAAAAATATCTTATTTTTTACAAAGTGGTATAGGCGAATTTGCTAATGATAGAACCATAGGACACTTTGGTGGGGGTATAAGATATTATCCAAATGCAACAGCTTTAAATAATTCAGGTAATATTATGTTAGGACTAAACTCAGTCTATGATCATGATTTTAGCAGAGGGCATAAAAGAATGTCTTTGGGTTTTGAAAGCATGCTAGATACACTCGCATTTAATGCAAATGTTTATCAAAGATTGAGTAACTGGATAGATAGCTATGATTTTGATAAAGATTATGTGCAAGAACGCCCTGCAAATGGCTGGGACGCAAAAATAAAATATGCTTTTCTTTCTCTTATTAATGTTTCAGTTTTTGCAAAAATGGGACAATGGTATGGCGATAAAGTAGGTATTTTTGGAGCAAATAGCGTTGATGATTTAGAGAAAAATCCATTAATATATGAAGGGGGAATTTCATATTCTCCATTCCCTGCATTAACTTTTACTTTAAGTCATAGCAGAAGTGCAGAGAGTTCTAAAAAGAATACTTCAATTAATGCAAACATTAACATACCACTTGATGAAAAAGCTATGAAATTAGCATTTGAACCAAAACTAGCAGGAATTAGTAATACTATTGAAGGCACTAGAACTCAATTTATTGATAGAGATTATTCTATGGTTCTTGAATATAGAGCAACTCCAAATAAGTATCATATTTCTTATTGTGGGGATTTAGGTAATGATAAACATTGTATATTATTAAAAAATGGCTTTGATGAAGTAGTAAAAAATACTCCTATGAGAGTTACACCAACTCATTCTTGTGTAGTATTTGAAAAAGGTTTTGATTACATTACAGACAATAGCGGAAAAGTTTATGTGCAAATCATTCGTTCTTGCACTCCAAAAACTGATTTAAATGCAGTAGCTGGCGAAGCAAATGGTAAATTTCCTATTTCAATTATAAAACTTGATTTTAAAATTAAAGCAGATCCTGAAAAAATAGAAAGATTTGAAGAAAGTCTTATCACTTTAGCAGGTGGAAACTTAGCTAATAATTTAAAAGTTGTTTGGAAATTAATAGGCAAAGGCGAATTAATTAAAACAAATACTTCAGATACAACTGATAACAATGGTAATGCTACTATCAAATACAAAGCTGATGATACGATGAAAGATAAAGAAGAAGTTAAAGTTATTGCTAGTGTTAATGGAGTTGAGTTTAAAGCACCTGTGCAAATTATGGTATTTGGTAATAACGATAATGATTTAAGTATTGATAAAGAAGTCATAGGAAATAAAGAAATAGCAATTGCTACTTATAAAAATTTACGCCCAAACAAAACTAATGTAAAGTGGAGATTAGAGGGCGAGGATAAAGCTTTATTTATCTTAGAAAATGAAAATAAAAGCTCTACTGCTAAAGAATTACAACTTATTGCAGATAATAAAGGCGAAAGTAAAGTTAAAATCGTAGGCTTAGAAAATAATGGTAAGGTAAAAATCTTTGCTAAAAATACTAATGATGAATTAGTGAGTGAAAAAATCAAAGAATTAGAGGTTAAAAATTATAAAGCCACTATGATTTTACCAACTCACAAGCACCCAGTTACAAATGCTTTATTTGAAAATGGAACAATTGATTATGTGAGTGAGTTTGAAGTTAAACTTACTGGATTAATGCCAAATACTAAAGTAGAATGGATAGCTAAAGATACCAACAGTGGTAAGAAAATTAGAATTAGTAATAACAAAGAAACTACTTCAAATGAAAAAGGCGAAAGTAAAGTAGTATTTGAAGCAATCAAAGATTATAATGTTAAAAATTTAGAAATTACAGCTATTTATAATCAAAGTCTTGCAAATAAAATTGAAGTTAAAGATAATATCAAACTTTATCAATATTCTTTAGAAATGAATAGTCAAAAAGATAAGCTTGACGCTTATGAAAATGGCTTACCTACAAAAGATTTAGTTTTAGATAAAACTGAAGTTAAAGTTACGGGAGGAAAGCCAAATGAAAAAGTAGAATGGGATTTAACTGGCGATGGCACATTAAGCAATCAAGAATTAAGCTTTGATCAAAATGGAGAAGCTAAAGCTTTATTAACTTCAAAAACTCCATTTAAAACCCCTATTAAAATTGTTACTTCAGGCGTGGGTAAAAATTCAAATAAAACTATTGTGTATGATTTAAGAACCTTCACTCCAGTAATAACATATCCAGTATTTGATTCTACTCTTTATGGCAAACATAACAATACAATAGATTATGATACAGATTATTCTATTTTAGTAAAAGGACTTTTACCTGATAGTGTAATAGAACCTATTACAAATGGAGTTATTAAACCAAAAAGCGATAGTGTGCAAGTAAATAACAAAGGCGAAGCGACAATTGCTTATCACAAAATAAATGATTTTAAAATTAAAAAGATAAAACCGCAATTTAAATATATTAAAAGTGGAGATACCAAAGAAACTTTTACTATGAATGATATTAATTTATATCAATACAAATTAAGCATTTCAAGTGATAAAACTGAACTTGTAGGCGATGAAAATTTCAAAGTAACAGTCAAAGGCGGAAAACCAAATGCAAGTGTAGAATGGACTTTAAGTGGAGATGGAAAAATTACCTCAAAAGATAGCAAATTTAATGCTAAAGGCGAGGCTTATTTAAATGGTCAAGGAAAATCACCCTTTAATAAC
>NZ_JAKMQS010000013.1:0-35777 GCF_025771685.1 Campylobacter sp. IFREMER_LSEM_CL2194 | reverse complement strand
AGTTGATGAAGGATTTTAAGCAAACTCCATCTACATTTAATTCATAAGCTTTTTTCAGGTTATTTTTTAAAGTATCAAGTAAAAATAAAATTTTAGAATCAAACATATAAAACTCGGCCATCTTTGATGCAATTTTTGCCAAATTTTCATCTTTTATTAAAATGTATTTTGCGCCCAATGCATTAGAAAGTAAAATTTCTTCTTCGTTTTTAACAAAAATACCAAAATCTACTTTTTCATCTTTTGCATTTTTAATAACCGATTCATCATATTCAAAACAATTCACATTGGTTTTAATAAAAATATTTTCATAATGACTAAATTTTTGCATATTTATCAAAGGATGTCCAAAAATTAACATAGCTTTTCCTTTACTTTTAAAAGACAATAATTTCTAAAACCACGGTTGAAAATTTTATAATCTTTCATTCCTTGTAGTTCATCATAAACCTCGCTACCTTTATAAAGCAAAAATGAAGTTTTTTCATCATAAAAACCATTTGAAATTTCAATCAAAGGTTTTATATCCATCAAAGCCCTTGATATGATTAAATCTACTTTGAAAGGTGGATGATTTTGTAATTTTTCTTTTATGATATTTATATTTATCAAATTAAGCTCAGTTTTAATCACTCTTAAAAAAGAAGCCTTTTTAACACTGGGCTCAAATAGAAAAAAATTACTATTTTCCAAAATACATGCTAAAAATATTGCAGGAAAACCAGCCCCACTTCCAACATCAACAATCTTTTTTTTATCAATCAAATCACAATAGTCTAAAATTTTTATACTATCGATAATATTGTCGTCTATGTTTTCAAGATGAGTTAGATTATGCACAGCATTAAATTTTTTTAACAACTCTTTATAAAGCGCGATTCTTTGGTAAAAATCATCTTTATTTGCAAAATCTTTTAAAAAATTTAATTGCTCTTCATAAATTTTCAATTTAAATGCCCCATTTGCGTATGTTTAATTTCCAAATAATCTTTATTAAAACGATTTGCTTCAATTAAAATAGGAATTCTTAAATTTACTTTCCCTTTTAAAGAGCTAAGTTTTTCAGGATTATTAGTCAAAAGATTAATCTTAGTAATCTGATAATGTTTAAGCATAAAATCTACTATTTCATAACTACGCTCATCTGCTTTAAATCCTAATTGATGATTTGCCTCTATAGTATTAAAACCCTTATCTTGCAAAGCATAAGCATTAATTTTATTAAAAAGTCCTATACCTCTTCCTTCCTGTCTTAGATAAATCACCATACCACCATGCTCTTGGATATATTTCAATGAAAAGTCAAGTTGCTCACCGCAATCACATTTTAAACTTCCTAAAACATCACCTGTTAAACATTCTGAATGGATTCTAATATTAACTTCTTTTTCTAATTTTCCTTTAAAAATACAAAGATGTTCTTTGTCATTTTCTTTAAAACTTTGTATATTAAATTCTCCAAAACGAGTGGGAAGTTTTGCTATTTCAGAAATTTGAATAGTCATTATTTTCTTCACCTTTTTACAAAAAATATGCTAGAATTTAAGCAATTTTAACAAACAAAAAGGAAATTTATGTTTAAACGCTTTAGAAGATTAAGACTAAATGAGAATATTAGAAGTCTAGTAAAAGAAAATACTTTAAATTTAGATGATTTAATCTACCCCCTTTTTGTTGTAAATGGTACTAATATTAAAAATGAAATCGCATCTATGCCAGGTGTGTTTCAAATGAGCTTAGATGAAATTTTAAAAGAATGCGAAGAACTAATTAGTCTTGGTATTAAAGCTATTATTTTATTTGGTGTGCTAGAAAGTTCTAAAAAAGATAGCTGTGGAAGTGATGCATTAAGCGATGATGGTTTGATTGCTACAAGTCTAAGAGCTATTAAGGCAAAATTTCCTAATTTAGTAGTGATTACCGATCTTTGTTTTTGTGAGTATACTGATCATGGGCATTGTGGTATTATTGATCCAAAAAGCAAAAGTGTGGATAATGATTTAACTTTAGAAATTTCAGCCAAACAAGCTCTAATTCATGCCAAAAATGGCTCTGATATGATAGCACCAAGCGGTATGATGGATGGCATTATTGAAACTTTAAGAAAAACTTTAGATGAAAATGGTTTTGAGAATTTACCTATTATGGCTTATTCTACTAAATTTGCCTCAGCTTATTATGGGCCTTTTAGAGATGTGGCTGATTCTGCGCCAAGCTATGGGGATAGAAAAACCTATCAAATGGATTTTGCTAATGGTAAAGAAGCCTTATGCGAGAGCTTAGAAGATGAAAAACAAGGTGCTGATATTTTGATGGTTAAACCAGCACTTGCGTATTTAGATGTAGTTAAAGATATAGCAAATCATTCCAAACTTCCACTTTGTGTGTATAATGTAAGTGGTGAATATGCTTTATTAAAAGCAGGTCAAAAAGCAGGCGTGATTGATTATGAAAAAATAGTGCTTGAAACTATGCTTGCATTTAAAAGAGCGGGAGCTAAGCTTATCATAACTTATCATGCAAAAGAAATTGCAAAATTATTAAACAAGGAGTAAGATTGGATAGTCTAAGTAAAAAAAGTTCTCAAGATATCATTAATGAATTATCAAATTATTTGGGTATAGAAAAACACAATCAAACCATATTTCATCTAACTCATATAAACGAAAAAGAAAAAAAATTAAGCTTAAAAAATGGCCATGAATTAGCACCTGAACCATGGTTTATAGTAGATGAAAATGGCGAAGTTAAAACTATGTTTTCAGTAAAAACCCTAATTGAGTTTTTACAAAGTGCCAAAAAGATACAAAAGGATAATTTTGAACTTAAACTAGAAAAGGCTATCTATCAACAAATTCCTATTGACTTTAATGATGTATGGACAGTTGCAATGGATGAGATTAAACATCAAGTTTCCAAAGGTATAAAAGAAGTTAATATTGATTTAGATCAATTAATCAGCAATATTCATACAAAACATCCTAACTTATTTATAAACATGAAAGAAATGATGCAAAAAGGCAAAAAATGAGAGATTATAAAAATTTTGTTAAATACTCCAAAGCAGGACCTAGATACACTTCTTATCCTACTGCAGTAGAATTTAACACCCATTTTAAATATGAAGACTATATAAAAATTTTAAAACAACAAACAGCACAATTATCTTTATATTTTCATTTGCCTTTTTGCAGGAGTGCTTGTTATTTTTGCGGTTGTAATGTAATATATACCGCAAAAGAAGAAAGTAAAGAAAGATATTTAAATTATCTTTTTAAAGAACTTGATCTTTTAGCAAATATCATTGACACACAAAGGGAAGTAGCTCAAATGCATTTTGGTGGTGGCACGCCTACTTTTTTTTCTGCTAAACAATTGCAAAGTTTGATTTTTAAAATAAAAAGCATTTTTCCAAATTTTACCCAAGATAGTGAAGTAAGTTGTGAAATTGATCCTAGATTCTTAAATGAAGAACAAGCTGATGTTTTAATTCAAAATGGCTTTAATCGCATTAGTTTTGGCGTGCAAGATTTTAACGAAAAGGTTCAAAAGGAAATTCATAGAATTCAACCTTTTGAACTTACCAAAAATGCAGTAGATATGGTAAGAAAAAAAGGGATAAATTCAGTAAATATGGATTTAATTTATGGCCTTCCTTATCAAAGTCTAGAAAGTTTTAAGCAAACTTTAGAAAAAGCACTGCTGATTAATCCCGATCGCTTTGCTATTTTTAATTATGCACATGTGCCTTGGCTTAAAAAAAATATGAGAAAATTTGACGAAAACACTCTACCAAGTCCTGATGTAAAACTTCAAATTTTAGAATATTGTGAAAAATTTTTAACTCAAAATGGTTATAAAATGATAGGAATGGATCATTTTGCAAAACCACAAGATGAACTTTTTAAAGCCTTAGAAAATGATAGTTTGCATAGAAATTTTCAAGGCTATACTACAAAAGGCGGAACTGATTTAATCGGGATTGGCCTAACAAGTATAGGCGAAGGTAAAAGACACTATATGCAAAATTTCAAAGACATGTCAAGTTATGAAAAAGCTATTGATGAAGGTAGATTACCTTGCGAAAAAGGTATTATGCTTGATGGTGATGATGAATTAAGAAAAGCTATTATTATGGAACTTATGAGTAATTTTGCTCTTAATATAAAAAATATTGAAAGTAAATTTAAGATTGATTTTTTTGAATATTTTAAGCAAGATTTAGAAGAACTCCAAAAACTTAATGAATTTATCAACATAGATAAAACTCATATCAAAGTTAATGAAACAGGAGTACTTTTAATCCGTAATATTGCTATGTGTTTTGATAAATATTTAAAACGCATTAGCGAAGATAAAAAAGTTTTCTCTAAAACGGTTTAATATGTTAAATGTTAATGAAATTTCTAATGCTTGCGTAAAATGTGGAAAATGCATACCAGTTTGCACCATACATGAAATAAATCGTGATGAGAGTACTTCCCCTCGTGGCTTTTTAGATTTAATCAGTGCTTATGAAAACCAAGAACTAGAGCTTGATAAAAATCTTAAAAAAATATTTGAATCATGTTTTTTGTGTACAAATTGCGTTGAAGTTTGTCCAAGCCATTTAAGAGTGGATAGCGCTATTGAAAAAGTGCGTTACGATATAGCACAAAAATTTGGCATTGCTTGGTACAAAAAACTTGCTTTCTTTTTTCTAAGACGCAGAAAAATTCTAGATATTTTAGCAAGATTTGGTTATGTTTTCCAAAGCTGTGCTTTTAGTTTACAACATAAAAATTTGGGAATGAAAGCTAAATTTAACCTACCTTTAATCAAAAAAGATCGTTTGCTTCCTTCTTTAGCTAAAAAAAGCTTTCTAGCTTCTAATCCTGATTTCATAAATAATCAAGGTGAAAAAACCATAGGACTTTTTATAGGCTGCTTGTCAAATTACTCTTATACAAATACGGGCTTTGCTTTGCTTGAAATTTGTAAACATCTTAAAATCAATGTAGATTTATTAAAAGATCAATCTTGTTGTGGTGCTCCTCATTATTTTACTGGAGATTTTAAAAGTATAGAAATTTTAGCTAAAAAAAATATCGTTTATTTTGAAGAAAAATTAAAAACACTAGATTATATCATTATCCCCGAAGCAACCTGTTCTGCGATGATTAATATAGACTATGAACATTTTTTCCACATGCAAAAAGATGAAGAATGGGCTATAAGAGCTAAAAATATTTCTAGTAAAATACTACTTGCAACAAAATATTTTTATGAATATACTAAACTAGAAGAGCTTTTAAAAACAAAGAAAAAATTAAAGACAAAAATTGCATACCACGATCCTTGTCATGCAAGAAAAATGCAAGGTGTTTTTAAAGAACCTAGAGCTTTACTAAAGCAAAATTATGCTTTTAAAGAACTTATCAAGTCAAACGAGTGCTGTGGTTTTGGTGGAGTTAGCATACAAACTGATCATTATGAAAAAGCTTTGCAAGTTGGTATAAGAAAAGCTCAAAATATACAAAAAAGCAATGTGAAAATTATCAGTGCAGAATGTTCAGCTTGTAGAATGCAAATTTCAAATGCATTAGAGCATGAAAAATCCTCCACGCATTTTTTACATCCATTAGAATTGATAGCAAAAATACTTCAAGATAAAAATTAATCTTGAATTTTTATATCTTCGATATTTGATCTATTTTTTTCTATTAAAATTCTATTTTTTTCTATATTTTCACTATTTTTTTTACACTCGTTTTTCAAGATTTCAATATTTTTATATAAAATTTTTATTTTTCTCTCGTAACGATTTATCAATAAAAATACTATAAATAAAAATAAAATTAAAATAGCCCAATTTAAAAATGCCATATTTGCCCTTTCTTTAGATATATTAACACTTTTTATCTTAAACTAAAATTCTTTTCAAATTTGGAGAAAGTTTGACTAAAATTTCATAGTTGATAGTATTAAAAAAACTAGCCATAATATTTGCATCATTTAAAACACAAATTTCATCTTCATCATTCTCACAAGAAAAACTATCCATAGACATTTTTCCAAGCAATTTCTTACCATTAGGAAGAAAAAAATCTTGTTTTCCATCATAACGCAAAAGCCCATCTGCATAACCTAAATCATAAGTTGCTATTTCAAGATCTTCTTTTGCATTATATACACCACCATAACCAACACTTTGACCTTTTTTCAACACTCTTTGGCTTAATTTTTCAGCCCATAAACTTAAAACTTTGCGTAAGTCTTTATTAAAATGCGCATAGCCAAATTGCACAAGCCCTACTCTACAATACTCATCATCTTCTAAAATATTTGCTCTAAATAAAGCTTCAGAATTATGAGAATGAAATACTAAGTTCTTAGCCTCTTCTTGTAATAAATCATAAATTAACTTTTTAGCGTGTTGAAATTTTTGTTTTTGCACAAAATAACTCGCATCTACTTCATCACTTCCTGCAAAATGCATCATCACTCCATGAAGTATCAAATTATTACTTTTTAACCCTTGCATCACTTCTTGAATTTCTTCAAGCAAAATTCCATTTCTATGCATGTTTGTATCTATGACTAAATGAATTTTTGTATTTTTTTTAAGCTTTTTTATGTCATTTTTTGCATTTAATGCATAAATAAATTTTTCACTTTCATTACCATGTGGATGATGAGATAAAATTAAGATATTATCAAAAATATTTTCAAGCTCTTTTGCTTCGTCTTCATTTTTTACGGCTATAAAATTTATACCTTTTGCTCTAGCTATAGGAGCTAAAAGTTTAGCTCCATGACCATAAGCATTATCTTTAAAAACACAAATTACTTTTTCATAACCTCCAGCCTTAGAGGCTATTAGGTCAAGATTATACTCATAAGCTAAGCGATCGATTTTTATATAAGCCATTATTGTTCAGCTAAAATTTGCATTTTATCTTCAACTAGCTTAACATAAAGAACTTTTTCTCCTTTGAATTTATAATTAGTACTACGATAATCTTCATAAAATCCTATTCTAAAAATCTTCTCATTTTTTTCATTTGGATAAGGACTTATGCTAAGATCTGAAAATTTAATAGTTTTTTCTTCTTTTTTAGCAAAAATTCTTTGTTTGTTTTTTGCAAACTGCTCATATGAAAATTTATTTTTATGCTTGAATATTTTTTGATCATAAAAAGATAAGTATTTGTCAATGTCACTTTTTTGCCAACTGTCTTTCCAAGCAAATAAATTTGCTAACAAAATAGCAACTTCTTCATGGTTTGTTCTTACTTTATTTTTTTCCTCTGTCATTGCATATGATTTTCTATCAGCGACTAATTTATTAAAATCTTCTAGTAAATCATTTTGTACAGCAATACAACCTCTAGTTTTATAAGTATCTAAACGCGTTCCATCTAAAGGATATCCATGAATCCAAATTCCACCACCTGTTTTACCTAAAGTTTTATCTAAAACGTTTGGATAAGTTGTCGCAAAAGCAAATGGTCCATAATATGGGTCACCAGGATAAAATTTCTTTCCAAGCTCATAAAAACCTATAGGAGTTTTTAAATCCCCTTCTATTTCTTTATCTCCAGCCAAACCAGTTAAAACATCTTTTTGAATAAATTTCTTTTCTACTTTTCCATCATTATAATGATAAACTCTAATGATTTTGTCGCTTTTATTAGTCAATACAATAGCTACATTTTCTTCGTAGTAACCAAGGCTAACATTTTTATCTTTTATCTCATCAAGCCAAAAATCTTTCTTGCTTAATTCTTGCTCCAACACTTTTTCAACTGCATCAATACCTTGATTTAAATAAATTTTTGCAAGATCGCTTGCATTTACAAATACAACCAGACTAAATAATACTAATATAGTTTTAAACAATTTATACCTTTCTATTAAAATTTAAAACAACAAAGAGATAATTATAATATTTTTACAATAAATATATTTTTAATTTTTTCCGTGTATAATGTTTATGATTGACTAAAAAATATAAAGGAATGATAATGAAAAAATTACTTAGTTTAGCTATATTAAGCACCTTTGCTATTGCAAATGAAATCACTATAAATGATCCTTATGTTAGACAAACTCCGCCAAATTCTAAAACAACAGCAATTTTTTTAGAGCTTAAAAATAATTCTGATAAAGATATAAAACTAATAAAAGCTCAAAGCTCATTAAGTGATACAACTGAAATTCACGATCATATCATGGAAAATGGTAAAAAAATGATGGTGCAAATCCCTCAAATTACCATAAAAGCCAATTCAAGCGCTGAACTTAAGCCAGGTGGCATGCATATTATGATACTAAATCTTAAAGAAAATATCACACCTCAAACCAAAGCTAATTTAACACTTTATTTTGATGATAATAGCACAATTGAACTAAAAGATATTAAGTCAAGAAGTATTAAAAAATAATGAAAAATCTACTTATCTTTGCCCTAGCTATAATCTTTGCTATATGCGGGGCTTATTTTTATACTAATTCAACAAATTCTGGAAAAAAAAGAGAGTTAATCACCACTCTAACGCCTTTAGCATGTGATCTAAATATCCAAGAGTGTGAGTATAATTTTAAAGATAAAAAAATCTTGATAAATTTAAATCCAAAGCCTATAACTACACTAAATGAACTTGATTTAAATATCACTAATTTAGGTGAGTTTAAAAAACTAAACGCTAGAGTTTATGGGCTTAATATGTATATGGGAGATATTGTTCCACAATTTAAAAAAATCAACAACACTTATCATGCTAAATTAGTTTTAAGTTCTTGTGCACTAGATGTGATGCGTTTTAGAATAGAGCTTTTTGATGATGAAACTCCACTAGATTTTTATTTTGACTTTGATGTAAAAAGGTAAAGTATGAAAAAAATAAATATTTTTTTATTAATTGTGGTAATTTTTGGGGTGTTTTTTATATCAGTGCAATATTTTGAAAATAACAAATACAATTTTCACTTAAATTCTGAAAAAGGCATGCTTAGTTTAAAAGATTTTATCGGTAAAAAATTGATTGTATATTTTGGTTATACATATTGTCCTGATGTTTGCCCTAGTGAACTTGCCTTAATTGCCAATGTTTTAGAAAAAATGCCAAATAAAGAAAAAGCTCATGTGGTGTTTATCTCACTAGATCCAGCAAGAGATAGCAATCTAACTCAAACTAGTCAATGGGTAAAATATTTTTATCCAAATTCTACCGCTTTAGTTGCTAAAGATGAAAAAGAATTAGAAAAAGTTACTAAAAATTATGGTGTGGTATATGAAAAAATCAATCTTAAAGATTCTGCTATGGGATATTCTATAGCGCATAGTGGTGAATTTTATCTGATCGATGAGAATGGAAAATTTATTAAAACCATAAAAGATATTAGTTATGAAAGCTTTTTTAACGAAATTCAAAAATTCTTAAACGAATAAATTTTTACAATTTATTCGTTTCTTAAAGTATCTAAAATATCTACTTGAGTTGCTTTTTTGGCAGGATAATAAGAAGATAAACTTACAATCACAATAGCTCCAAAAAGTGTAATACAAAAATCAACTAAAGAAAGTTCTAAAGGCAATTTACTCATACCATAAACATCACTTGGCAAAGAAATAATATCAAAATTTCCAAGCACCCATAAAGCTATAGCTGCAAGAATCACACCTGCTACGATACCACTTCCACCTATCAAAAATCCTAAAGAAAAAAATGTTTTTTTAATCTCTAACTTACTAGCTCCCAAAGAAAGCAATAAAGCTATTTCGCTGCGTCTATTCATCACTATCATCAATAAAGAGCTTACTATATTTAAACTTGCAACTAAAATAATCAACATCAATACTATAAACAAAGCCCTTTTTTCTAAAGCAAGAGCTGCAAAGAAATTCCCATTTTGTTCCCACCAACCGATGCTAGCATATCTTGCACCCAAAAAAGCATCAATTTGTTTAATATCTTCAAAGGGTTTATTTGAATACACATGCACTCCATCATAATTTCCTTGAGGATATGATAAAATTTTAGCTAAGGCTTTAGCATCTGTATACATATAAGCTTTATCATAGGCTAATAACCCTGAAGAAAAATCAGCCTTAACATCAAATCTTTTAACCTGCGGGATAAGCGAAAGACCACTAGCATTTAGATTTGAAAAAATTAGAGTTATTTTTTCATTATCATCTAGTCCAAATTCATCTTTTAAACCCTTACCAATTAAAATATCAAAATTATCTAATTTTTTATCTCCTAAAGCTTGAGCTACTACTTCATTGATCTTTTTTTCATCTTCAAAATTAACCCCAAAAAGCATACCGCCTTCTAATTTTAAATCATTTCTTGCTATGACTTGAGTAGCAATATAAGGACTAAATAATAAATTTGGAAATTTGATTCTTAATTCTTGTAATAATTTATCATCCACACTTGCTCCAAAACGTGGCAATATAGTGATAGGATAATTCATAGTAAAAAGTTTTCTTTCAAATTCCTTATCAAAACCATTCATAATAGCCATTGCAACTAAAAGCACGCAAAGCCCTATACTCACGCCTAAAAAGGCTAAAATTTTTGAAAGCATGATAAAGGGTTGATCTTTATCAAAACGCAAATATTTAAATAATAAATAACGAGGGATACTTTTTTGCATTTTATACTCTTAATATTTTTTTAAGTATTTTAACTTGATTTTTATAAAAGCTAGCTTTGTATTTATTTAAGATAATATACAAAGGCACTATTATCATGAAATTCAACTATAAATCTTAAAGGTAAAATTCTTACATAAGTTTCACTTTGAGCGCTTGCTTGTTCACTTTTTACAAAATCTTTTACATCTATTTTTGCATTAAAAAAGCAATCAATTAAATCATTTTTGTGAGCATTTAAAAAATTAAATTTATCTAATTTTGTCATTTTCTCTTCATCTACCATGCCAAAATCATTGCGCACTAAAGACTTCAAGTCACTTGATGTATAAACTAACTCACAAGCATATTCTAAATTCTTTTTTTTGCTCTTGGTCATAGCCATAGAAATAGTTTCATTTTGATGAAAAAGGATTAAATTTTTATTAGAGAGTTCTGCCCAAAATATAAATTCATCTTGGGCAGTAGCATTAAAAATTATAAGGATTAATAAGCAAACAATTCTTTCCACTTGTCAGCATCGATTTTAAGTTCTACATTTACTCTATAAAGACCATCTTTAAAGTCTTGATCAACTACACTTGCATTTTTAATCAAACCATTTACTTGTGCTGTAATAGTTGAACTTTTAAGCATTGCATCTTTTACTGTATCTTTACCATTAACTCTTACACCATATAACTTACTAGCTAATTGTCTATAAGCATCAGTAATTGCTGCTCTTTTAGCTAAAGCCAAAGCTTGACCAACAGAAACTGTATTTAAAGGAGCAATACCCTCACCCACTGCTGTAAAAGTTAAATCATTGTCTGTGCTTGTATCATTTGCAAGCATTTTTTCTTCTCTAATGATATTACGCACATCATCTTTGTCTACTTTTTGAACTACAACATCAGAACTTGCAGCTTGAGTAGCTTGAGCTTGAGCAGGTTTCGCACCTCTTTGATCTAGTGCACACGCACTAAAACCTAAAGCCAAACAAAACATAAAAATAACTTTTTTCATTTTTACACCTTCAATTTATTTGATATTATTAAGATAGCAAAAAGCATTCCAGAATTTTACTATTCTAAATTTAAATCCATATTAGTTTCAGCATCTAATTCCTCATCTTCTTCTTTAGGGCATTTAGCAATGCTTACAACCTCATCATTTTCCACATTAACAACAATCACACCACTTGTGTTTCTACCTGCCTTTCTAATGCTTTGCATATCAACGCGTATCATCTTACCACTGCTTGTTAATGCCATTAAATCCATACTTTCATCGACTATGACTATTCCGATTAAATCTTTTGTTTTAGCAGTAAGTTTCATACATATTACACCCTTACCACCTCTACTTTGAAGTCTATATTCACCTGCATCAGTACGCTTACCTATACCTTTTGCGCTTACACTTAAAATTTCTTGAGCGTCATTTTCTATAACAACAGCACCCACAACTTCATCATCTTTTTCTTTAAATTTAATCGCAGTCACCCCTCTACTTACGCGGCCAATCTCTCTAACTTTAGCAAGTGGGAATTTAATACACATACCTTTTTTAGTAACTGCAAAAAGCATTTTACCACTAACAATTTCAAGCTCTTCGCTATTTTCATTTGTTTCAATTTCCAGATTATCTTCTGCTTCTAAGTTTTCGTCTGTATTTATATTTACAATTTCATTTTCATCCCTTGCTACGATAATTGCAGTAACAAGTTCATCATTTTCATCTAAATTAATCGCTTTTACACCCACGCTTCTAATGTTTTGATATTCACTTAAATTTGTGCGTTTTACGATACCATTTTTAGTAAAGAAGCACAATGATTTGCTCTCATCAAAATCAGTAGTTGGAATAATTGCCATGATTTTTTCATCTGCTTGCAGATTAATGAGATTAACCACAGCTTTACCTTTGGCAGTTCTACTTCCTTCAGGAATTTTATAAACCTTAAGCCAATAAAGCTGTCCACGATCAGTAACAAACATCAAAGTATCATGTGTGTTTGCCGTAAAGAAGCTTTCTATAAAATCATCATCATAAGTTGTAACCGCGACCTTGCCTTTACCACCGCGTTTTTGTTTTTCATATTGCTTGCTTGGGACACGTTTGATATAACCACGATGAGTAATGGTAACTACCATATTTTCATTTGGTATTAAATCTTCTATATCAATATCATCATAGTCATCTTCAATTTGAGTGATTCTTGGCACATCAAATTTTGTTCTGATTTCTTTTAACTCATCTTTGATTAAATTTTCAAGCAAAGTTTCGCTTTTTAAAATTTGATCAAGCCTTTCAATTTCTGCTAATAATTCTCTTAATTCATTATCAATTTTTTCTCTCTCAAGACCTGTTAAACGGCCTAATTTCATATCTAAAATAGCATTAGATTGAAGCTCGCTTAGACCAAATTTTTGCATTAATAAATTTTTAGCCGTTGGATTATCAGGAGAGTTTTTAATCAAAGCTATCACTTCATCAATATTATCTAGTGCTATTTTTAAACCTTCTAAAATATGCGCTCTAGCTCTAGCTTTTTGCAGCTCATAAATAGTTCTTCTAATAATTACAGTTTTTCTATGATTTAAGAATAAATTTAAAAGTTCAATTAAAGAAAAAACTTTTGGTTCTTTATTATGTATAGCAAGCATAATTACACCAAAAGTGCTTTCCATAGTGGTAGATTTAAAAAGATTATTTAACACAATCTCGCTCATAGCATCGCGTTTTAGCTCAATTACTACGCGAATTCCTTCTCTATCACTCTCATCTCTAACTTCAGCAATACCTTCGATTTGTTTTTCTTTAGCAAGTTCAGCAATTTGCTCTATCAATCTTGCTTTATTAGTTTGATAAGGAAGTTCATCTATTACAATAATATCTTTATTAGCTCTTTTTTCAATATGGGTTTTTGCTCTTACTTTTACCCTACCACGACCTGTACGGTAAGCTTCTATAATACCCTTTTTACCAAAGATAATACCACCGGTTGGAAAATCAGGGCCTTTGATAAATTGCATTATTTCTTCTAAGCTTGCATTTTTATTATCAATTAAATAAAGCAAACCATCAATAAGCTCATTTAAGCTATGCGGAGGAATATTAGTAGCCATACCTACTGCAATACCACTTGAACCATTAAGTAATAAATTTGGCACCCTAGCAGGTAAAACATCAGGCTCACTCATAGAATCATCATAATTTGGTATAAAATCAACTGTATCTTTTTCTATATCACGCAAAAGTTCTTCAGCTAAAATCGTCATCCTAGCTTCAGTATAACGCATTGCAGCAGCACCATCACCATCAATAGAACCAAAGTTTCCTTGCCCATCTACGCTTGGATAACGCATAGAAAAATCTTGTGCCATTCTTACTAAAGCATCATATACAGCTGTATCACCATGTGGATGGTATTTACCGATTACATCACCCACTATACGCGCTGATTTTTTGTATGCACTACGACTTCCAACACCTAAATCATTCATAGCATATAAAATTCTTCTATGAACAGGCTTAAGTCCATCTCTAGCATCAGGTAAAGCACGGCCTATAATAACACTCATAGAATAATCTAAATAACTACTCTTTATAGAACTTTCTATATCTATATTTTCAATATCTGAATCTTTAGTAAAAATATTTTCCATAAAAATCCTTAAAATTAATCTTTATATTTTAGCAGATTATTCTTTTGCATTAGCTAAAACTAAAGCAAAAAGTACTTCGATATTATTTTTTTCTAAAAGCTCTCTTGCTTCAAGCAAACTTAATCCCGTAGTTACAACATCATCTACTAAAATTACAGGGTATTTTGGACGCTTTAAAAGCTTATAAGATCTTTTATTATCTTTACGAAATTGCAAACTTTTTCCACTATATTTAAATTCTGAATTAGCTTGCAAAGCATGATACATAGGTTTTATAAATTGAGTTTTTAAATGTTTGGTTAAAATAGCAGTATGAGAGTAATTTTTATATGTTTTATCATCTAAGGCTATGGCGTTAATTTCACAAGAGGGTTGAAAAAAATCTTTAAATTTAGCAAAACTTAATTTTGCAAGCGCATTTAAAACAAAATATCCTTGAAATTTGTGTTTAAAATAAATTAGATGTTTAATTTGTTCATATTGATAAAAATAATAAACCTTGAAACCTTTATCAAGCTCTCTTATACCTAAAGAATATTCTAAAAGCTCTTCCTTGCAAGCTGGACAAAAGCTCGCAAAGGAAATTCCATGGCAGTTAAAACACTTCACAAAGAGCTAATGATATCTGCAGATTTATTAGCCACTTGTTTTATAAGAAGCTGAGTGAAGAAAGGCAGATCTTTAATATTATAAAAACCTTTAACTTCTTGTTTAGTTTTAATATTAATAGTTTTATTAGTATTAATATCCTTTAGCGTTAATTGACTAGTAATAATTGAAAATAAAGAATTAGAATCAAATTTAGAATAAAAATCATTAAAACTTAAATCTACTCTTAAAACATAAGGAGAATCTTGTGTATTTTCAACCACTACTATACCTCTATTTTCTAATTCTTCTTTTAAAAACACATAAAAATAGTAGTTAAAATTTTCATTAATATAATAATTATTTCCATTAGAAGAAGAATATTTCAAATTCTCATTTAAATCATACACTCTATGAATATAAACTTTTTTCAAAGAAGCACTTTTATCAATTGTTCTTTTATTTGTACAATACTTAAGTCCTACATCACTAATATACACAAGACCTTTAATTTTTGCTTCATATGCTTTAGAATCAGAAGGATTATAACACTGTGCTTGGATTTTTACAACTTCATTAACCTTAGCTACACCTTGATTTTTAGGGTTTATAGCACAAGCGCCAAAAAACAAAGCTAAAATACATACGAATATTTTTTTAAACATTATCTTTCCTTAAAAGCAATCATCTTTTTGATTAAGATGATTTTTAATCAGCAAAAATTATACCAAAAACAAATGAATTTTACTAAAAATTACTTTTTTTCACACAAAAATAATTTTGTAAAAAAAAATTATATAAAAATTAATATTTAAAAGAAAATTCATTTAGAATATGTTACAAAACTACAATATTTTAAAGGAGTTGTTAAATGAGTTCAAACACAAAAACACTTATAGTTATTGCTGATTTAGTGTTGCTTATCGCTTTGCTTTATTTCTCCCCTTTTGGCGAAACTAAGGTAAACCAAGGATTATCCCTGTTGATCTTTATCGCTATATTGTGGCTTAGCGAAGCTTTGCATGTTACTATTACAGCTATTTTAGTACCTGTTTTAGCAGCCATCTTAGGATTATTACCTACTGCTAAGGCTTTAACAGGCTTTGCTGATTCTAATATCTTTTTATTTTTTGGTGGTTTTGCTCTAGCAGCAGCCATGCATCATCAAAAACTAGATAAGCTAATTGCGCATAAAATTTTAACCCTAGCAAAGGGACATTTAGGTTTATCAAGTTTATATATTTTTATCACTACTGCATTTTTATCTATGTGGATGAGCAATACTGCAACTGCAGCCATGATGCTTCCGCTTGCTATAGGTATGCTAGCTTCGCTTGATCCACAAAAAGATAGAAATACTTATGTTTTCATTCTTTTAGGTATAGCTTTTAGTGCAAGTATAGGTGGTATAGGCACTATAGTGGGAACTCCGCCAAATGCTATTGTTGCTACTCAATTACACATTAGCTTTGCACAGTGGTTAAAATATGGTATTCCTATTGTTTTAATCTTTTTACCTGCAATGATTTTGATTTTGTATTTTATGTTTAAACCAAGGTTTAATCTACAAGTTGATTTACACACTGAAAATATAGAACTTACAAGACCTAGAATCATCACTTTAATAATCTTTTTAGTGGTTGCGCTATCTTGGATTTTTAGTGGCAATATAGGTCCTATCATCACAAGTATTTTTGGACATAAAATAGCAAATCTTGATGCAATTATTGCCTTGCTTGCAGCTGTTTTAGTATGTGCATTTAAAGTAATTGATTGGAAAAATGTACAAAAAAATACTGATTGGGGCGTGTTAATGCTCTTTGGTGGAGGTATTACTCTAAGTGTAGTGTTAAAAGATTCAGGTGCTAGCAAGGTTATGGCTGATACTATTATTTCATTTATAGAAAATGGACATTTATTTGTTATAGGCTTAATCATAGCATTTTTTATAGTATTTTTAACAGAATTTACCTCAAATACTGCTTCAGCAGCCTTGCTTGTGCCTTTGTTTATCTCTATAGCAGATACTTTAGGTGTTCCTGCTTTAGGACTTGCTTTAATTATTGCTATTGGCGCTTCTTGTGCTTTCATGCTACCAGTTGCTACACCACCAAATGCTATAGTTTTTGGTACTGGCCATATCAAACAACAAGAAATGGTAAGAGTAGGAATCATACTAAATATATTCTGTTCAATTAGCCTTGCAATAATTGCATATTTCTTCTGGTTATAATCTTTTAGTCCTTTTGGACTAAAAGGTCTTTACATCTTAAAATATATTTTTTTACATTTTCACTTTTATACAAAGCTTCTCTTATACACACACCTGCTAAATTTAAATCTTTTAAGTGGTTTATAGTTTGAGTATTTATGCCACCTATGGCATAAATGGGTATTTTTGAAACTTCTAACAAATCTTTTAAATTCTTAATACCTTTTGGAGCTAAATCAGCCTTACAAGAGCTTTCAAATACATGTCCAAAAAAAGCATGACTTACTTTAAGCTTATAAGCTAAATCTAATTCTTCTTTAGAATGGATGGAAGTACCCAAAAGCTCAAATTTTTTATAGCTTTGTAGGCAATTTTGTAAAACAAATAAAGGAGCATGAAAAAATTGATGATTTAATTTTAAACAAACTTCATAATGATAATGCAAAAAGCAAATCTTTTGAGTTTTATTAAAAATTTTTAATACTTCTTTGGCTAATTTAGCGTATTCTAACTCATCTAAATGTTTTTCTCTAAGCACTAAAGCATCAATACTACTTTGACTTAGTTTTTCAATAAAATTTAAAAAATCTCCTTGGGTATTTTGACTATCACTAATAGCAATGACTTTTTTATCCCACATAAATACTATCGCTCATTATAGCTTGCAAATTTGCATTTTTTAACATAGCTAAAACCTCATCAACACTACGCATATCACTAATTTGAAATTGATCATCGCCTTTTTTATCGCCTTGATGCTCACCTACTCCCACGCTCACACCTGCACTCATTTTAGTAGCTCCAAGTTTAATAACCCCGTCTCTAAATCCTGCTCTTTCACGCGTAGAAATCGTAATACCTGCAAAAGGTAAAAACAATCTATAAGCACATAAAACTTGCAAAAGTCTTGTTTCACTTACATCTTTTGGATGAATTTTTTTATTATTAATAATAGGTCTTAATCTAGGGATAGACAAAGCTATTTCAGCATGAGGGTATTTTTGCTGTAAAAAATACGCATGCAATGCCGTAGCAAAAGCATCTTTTCTAAAATCATCTATACCAAGTAAAGCTCCAAAAGCAACCCCTCTCATACCCGCTTTTAACGCTCGCTCTTGCGCATGAAAACGATACTCAAATACACTTTTTTCACCTTCAATATGAATTTTAGAATAAGTTTTTTGATTGTAAGTTTCTTGATAAACACTTACATATTCGCAACCCTTTTCATGAAGCAGTGCATACTCATCTACATTCATAGGATAAACTTCAATCCCAACGACCTTAAAATACTCTTTTGCTATCTCACAAGCTTTGGCAAGATATTCCACGCTAGCATACTCCCTGCCCTCACCTGTTAAGAGTAAAATTTCTTCCAAACCACTTTTTTTAATCTCTTGCATTTCTTTGTGAATTTCAGCCTCATTTAGCTTAGCTCTTTTAATGTTATTTCCTTTTTGAAACCCACAATAAGTGCATTTGCTATTGCAAAAATTAGAAAGATATAAAGGTGTAAAAAGCAAAATGGAATTTCCAAAATATTTTTGAGTAATCTTGCTTGATTTTTGCGCCAAATCTTCTATAAAATCTTCCGCTGTGCTTGAAAGCAAGGCTTTTAAATCTTCTAAGTTAAGATAATCTTTAGCTAAAGCTTGTTTTACATCAAAAGCGCTAAATTTACTTTCATCAAAATTTTCAACTTCTTTTAAAACCTTAGTTGAAATTTCACTTTCAATACTTTGCATATGAGGATATTTTTGCATTTTAATCTCTTAAAAAACCACTCAAAGGCGAGCTTGCACTTGGCGTGCTTTCATTTGCTATGCCTGCTAAATACGCATTATATCCTGCCTCTATAGCTAAAGCAAAAGCCTTTGCCATTTTTGATACATCTTTAGCTTGAGCTATGGCAGTATTTGCCATCACTGCACTTACTCCCATTTGCATGGCTTCACAAGCTTGTGCGGGATTTCCTATGCCCGCATCTACTATAATAGGCAAGCTAATTTCATTAAGTAAAATTTGTATAAATTCTTTAGTTTTTAAGCCTTTATTGCTTCCTATAGGAGCTCCAAGAGGCATTATAGCAGCAGCTCCTGCATTAGCCATAGCACGTGCTACATATAAATCAGGATACATATAAACTAAAGGTGTAAAACCCTCATTTGCTAAAAGTTCTACTGCTTTTATACTTTCATAATTATCCGGTAATAAATATTTACTATCGCTAATTACTTCAACCTTAATCATATCTCCACAACCAAGCTCTCTTGCAAGTCTTGCTATACGCAATGCCTCATTAGCATTTCTTGCACCTGAAGTATTAGGCAAAAGCTTAATGTGCTTTGGGATAAAATCAAGTATATTTTCTATGCCTTTATCATTTACCCTACGCAAAGCTAAGGTGATAATCTCAACTTTTGCTTCTTCAATGGCTGATTTTATAAGCTCAAAAGAAAATTTCCCAGAACCTAGAATAAACCTAGAATTAAACTCATATTTTCCTATTTTTAATTTTTCCATTACTCGCTCGCTAAAAGTTCTAAAACTAAATTTGCTTGATGTCCTGCACAAATATTTACACGCGGTGCCATAAGTCCATTACCTACTTTTGCCTCGTTTTTTAAATCACCACAAACATAAAAGTTTTTTGCAATTTTTCTTGTTTGTATACTGTTGCTATCGCCATATCCTGCTAAGCCAGAAGCACAAATTAATGTTTTTTGAGGATAGTGTTGGTGAAAATTTTGCGCTAAAAGCGCTTTATATTTTGCACTATCAAAGGCTTCACAAACAATATCATCATTTGTAAAAAGTTCGGCTATATTTTCTTTTTCTATTTTTAAAACTTGTGCAAATACTTCTATAAAAGGATTAATTTTAGCGATTTGATCTTTTAAAGCTTCAGCCTTAAATTTACCCAAATCTTCCACCATATAAGCTTGGCGGTTAAGATTGCTTGGCTCCACCACATCAAAATCAATCAAATGAAGCCTACCAACCCCGCTTCTTGCTAAATTTATAGCTATATGCGAGCCAAGTCCACCAAGTCCACACACTGCCACACTTACCTTTTTAAGTTTATCATGAAGCTTTGGAGTATGCCTTGCCCTCATCATCGCATCAAGAGCTTCATATGGGGGTAAAGTATTTTTTTCTATACAAAAAAGCTCATCATTTTCATTTAGTTCCAAACTTTCTTTTGTCGCAAAACCATTGATTATCCATACATCATTTTCATTTTTACTCACATTTTGAAAAAATTCCAAAGTGTTTTTAAAATGCGTGTCTATCACACTACCATTAAATTTAATTTTCATCAACCACCACCTACAAAAGTAACAATCTCTACTTTATCATTTTCTTTTAAAATTAGATTTTCAAATTTATCCCTTGGGATAATTTCTCCGTTTAATTCTAAGGCAATAAATTCTATTTTTAATTGCTTTTTTTTAACATAATCCATAAATCTAAGTTCTTTTAACTCAAGCTTTTGTCCATTGATAATCATTTAAAACCTTTATTTATTTTACTTAAAATACTTACTCGCTTGCGTTATTATAATTAAATCTTAAAATAATAACTTCTTTTATCTCTCCAATATCAATAGCATCTTCTAAATTATAACCAAGTCTCAAAAGTAAAATTTCCAAATCTTTTTTAAATTTTATTTTTGTAGGTTTATTATGATAGGTTTCATTTCTAGCTTTTCTTATTTGGCTTAGTTTTGTTTTAAGATGTTCTTTGGTGCCAAAACTTGGTAAGACTTGATTTTTATATATTTTTTTATCTTTAAATATATAAGCAAATTCACTCCAATGATCTATTAATATCTCTTCTAAATCAATCAAACAAAAATCATCAAAAATTTGCCAAGTGCTATTATATTCATCTATTTTTTGACATCTCTTTTTAACTTTTTTTAAAAGATTTTTCAAAGCAGGATTAAAAACTTCTTCACTAGATTTAAACCAATCATCATCTAACTTATTATACAAATTTGCTATTTTTACTGCTAAAGTACTTCTTAGAGCATTTTCATAACATTGTAAAAGTAAAAAATTTGCTTGAAGATTTTTGCATCTTTTGGAATAAATTTTCATAATTAGCTTAAACAAATCTTCGCATTTTTGATTTTTTTCTAAAATCTTTTGTGCTTCTTTGCAAGCTCCCCACAAATATCCAAAATGCAAAACATTGATCCCTTTTATCATTCTAAATTTAAAATCACATTTTAATTTAAAATTGATAAATAGCTTTTCTATTTTTTCATAGCTACTTACATCAAGCTCAAAAGACATTTTACTTCCTATTAATTCCATTTTAAAAAATTAATGATATAATTTTAGAAGTTTAGAGGGCTAACTTGCCGGTAGCTGCAAGGTACTCTTAAATGAGAGGCTACTCTAAATTCCTATTATATCCATGTTTTTTCTAGTTAAAATTCTCTAATAAATCTTTAAAAACTAAATACAATTTTTCAAGTTCTTCTATACTCACTCTCTCATCAATGGCATGAATTCTATCATTACACACGCCAAATTCTACTACCTTCACGCCAAACTCAGCAAAATATCTTGCATCACTTGTACCACCTTTGGTGTTAAGTTCTGGTACTATTTGGGTGATTTTTTGTACGCTCTCATTTAGTTTTTGTACGATTTTAGAATCACTTTGTGTTAAAAAAGGCTTTGAGCTTTGATTTATGCTTAATTCATAATCAAGTCTTTCACAAGTCTTTTCTACATAAGCTTTTACATCTTCTAAGCTAGTTTGTGGAGAATTTCTTACATTAAACATCAATTTTAAATCATTTGGAGTTACATTGCACACTTCCATACCACCGCGTATATCAGTAATAACAATTTTAGATGGTGCAAATATCTCATCACCTGGATCAAGATCAAATCCTGCTAAAAATTTCAAAGCAGAAGCAAAATTATGCACAGGATTAATGCATTTTTGCGGATATGCTACATGACCTTGTTTGCCTTTGATGAGTAATTTTGCATTGATAGAGCCACGACGCCCTATTTTAATACTATCTCCAAATTTTTTATCACAAGTTGGCTCAGCAACCACAGCAAAATCAGGCAACATGTCTTTTTCTTGCATAAATTTAAGCACTTCAAGCGTGCCAAATTTAGCCTCACCTTCTTCATCACTTGTTAAAATCAATGAAATTCTTCCTTTGAAATTTTCTACTTCCTTAACCGCACACATAAAAGCAGCCACACCACTTTTCATATCTTGCGCGCCTCTTACATAAATAAACCCATCTTTTTCTAAAGGCTCAAAAGGATCACTGCTCCAACCCTCTCCCGCAGGCACTACATCCACATGCCCACCAAAAGCCAAATGCTCACCATCATCACTAAATTTTTTAGTCAGCAAAAGATTTTTCACACCTTCTTTTTCTATAAAAAAAGCTTCAAAATCACTTAACTCCACTGCGATATAATTTAACGCTCCATCATCATCCGGAGTGATGGATTTAAATTTACTAAGTTCTTTAAAAATTTCAACTACTTGCATGTTTTATCCTATAAAAGCTTTATACAGCATAGAAAGAGCAAAATACTCTAAAATAAATGCTGAAAAAAGATTGATATAAAATATATGTTTGTTTTTTACAAGGGTTTTAAATTTAGACACAAAAAACGATAAAGTAAAAATCCAAAACACAATAAAACCCACCAAACCAAAAAGCAAGGCAAAAGAGTTTTTACTCTGCATGCTAAGCCCTGCTACACTCACCCAAAAGCCTATAACATAAGGATTTGTAACATTTAAGAAAAATCCTTTACTAAAACCTTTTAAAGGATGTGTTTTATTTACCTTGTTAAGATCGACTTTTTTTGTTTTTCTTAGCATTAAAAATACCATAAAACTCAAAAAGAAAAAGCCAAAAACAGCTAGTATTTTATAAAAAAATTCATTATTTGCAAAGCTTAAAAGCCCAAGATTAATCAAAATCAAAAAAAGTATATCAGCACTTAAAGCGCCAAGCCCAACACAAAAAGCATTTTTAAAAGAAGATAAAGCAGTATTTAAGATCAAAATATTCACAGGCCCAAAAGGCACAGACACGCCCATACCTAAAACTATACCTTGTAAGATTACTTCTAGCATTCTGCTTCCAAGAAATTTTCTATATCGATTTTGATTTTATCAATAGCCGTGCAAACATCTTCTATATAAACTTTTGTGAAATTACTTTCTAAATATTTATCCTCATCAAGATTATTTAATATACTTTGCTTACATACTCTTGCATACTCTCCCACGGGTAAAACCTGCCCACTTGTGCCTATACATACAAATAAATCACAATTTTGTAATTTTTCATATAAAATTTTATAATTTGGCGCCATTTCTTCAAACATCACTATATTGTGCCTTACACTTTTGCTTTGACATTTAGGACAAATTTTACCATCACTACTTTCATAGCCTATGTTAAAAATATTTTCACACTCTAAACACCTAAGTTCAGGTAAAAAACCGTGCAAATGCACCACTTCCTCACAACCTGCTCGCTCTAATAAATCATCTACATTTTGCGTTAAAATGCTAATTTGTTTTGGAAATTTTTGTTTTAATAAAGCGATGATTTTATGTGCGTGATTTGGCTTAACACTAGCTAGCTCTTTTCTTCTTTTATTATAAAATTCCAAAACTTTTTTAGGATTTTTTCTAAAGCCAGTTGCAGAGCAAACTTCCATCACATCATGCTCTTCCCAAAGTCCACCGCTAGCTCTAAAAGTTTTTATACCACTTGGAGCAGATAAACCTGCTCCACTTAAAATCATCACTTGTTTCATTTAATAAACCTCATTATTGTTTTAAAGGTTTTACTATAATGTTACTTAAAGCTTAACCACCTTAGCGCCAAAACCACCTTGATTAATCGGAGCATCATTAAAGCTTTTTACGCTTTTGTGAGCTTTTAAAAACTCTTTTACCGCAAAAGCTAATTTTCCTGTGCCTATACCATGATAAACTATCACCTCATCAAAACCCACTATCAAAGCATCAGAAATAAATTTATCTAATCTTTCAAGCGCCTCATCACTTCTTAAGCCGTGTAAATCTAAAGTCATATTTAAAGCACTTGGGCGGGTTACATTAACACTTGATTTTACCTTTTGTGTAGGGGTTTGATTGCTTTTTTTAAGAAGCTTTAATGGTACACGCAAACTCAAACCATCACTTTGAATCATCGCATCATTTTTTGAAATAGCTGTGATTTTGCCTTTGATTTTTTCATATTTAACAAAATCCCCTACTCTAAGCTCTTCATTTTGTTCCATACTTGGTAATACAATGCTTTTTTTAAGCTCATTGGCTTTGTTTAAACTTCTTTGTTTTTCTTTGATATCTTTTAGATTTATCGTTTTTTTAGCTTCTTCTATGGCTTTGTAGTATTTAAATTCTAAATTAGAAACAAGTTTTTTAAATTCTTGCTCATTTTTTTCTTTTTGATCTTTGAGTGAAAGCAAAATTTCATCTACCTTAGCTTCTTTTTTCTCAAGTTCTTCATTTTTTTTGCGTAAAGAAAGTTCAAGATTGATGTTTTTACTTACCATTTCTTCTAAATTTTCTTTATCTTCTCCATAAAGCTTTTTAGCATTTTGCACTAAATTTGCACTTATGCCATATCTTAAAGCTGTTTCAAATGCATAAGATTTACCTATAGTACCTTTTAAAAACTCATATTTTGGGCGCGATAATTCCTCATCATACAAAGCAGCGATGAGTTCTACTTGTGAATTTTTGGCCAAAAGCATAGCAAGGCGTTTGTGGTGGGTTGTGATGATGATTTTATTATCTTGTTCTAAAAGCTTAGAAATAAGCTCAGTATATAAACACGCAGCTTCCTCAAAATCTGTCCCAAGCTCTATCTCATCAATCCCTAATAAAACATTTTTCTTACCCAAAAGCTTAGAAAAATGCAACATTCTTCCTGCAAAAGTAGAAATATCGTTTTTTACATTTTGTGGATCTTCTAAAATCGCATCAAATTCTTTGAAATTGCCTATTTGGCTTTTTTGTGCGTTAATTTTCATAGGAAGCAAATGCTTTGCAAGTAAAGCTGCGCTTAAAATTCCTTTTAAAAGCATAGATTTACCACCTGCATTTACACCTGTGATGATTAAAACTTTTTTATTAAACTCTATATTAACACTTTTTGCATTTTTTAAAGCCGGATGTGCGAAGTTATATAAGCTTAAATTATTAGAACTATCAGCTAAAACAAACTCATAATCATGTTTTTTAGCCATCAAAACTCTAGCACTATAATGATCAAATAAATCAAAAGCATTATTGATAAATTTTAAAAACATCAAATTTTTATAAAAAACCAAACTGATTTTTTTAGCATACTCATAAAAAATTTCTTCTTTAGCATCTTTGATTTCATCAATTTGACTTTGGATTTTTTCTACACTCAAAGGCACCACATAAAATCCACCACCACTACTTCTACCTATGATTTTTGCTTTTAAGACATGATTAAACCCACCGCGTAAAAGCAAGGCCTCCATACCATTGATAAGATGGATTTGCGTATCGATTAAATAAGCACTAAGATTTTTAGTATAGGTGAGTTTTTTAAACTCAGCTACCAAGCTTTCTTTTTTCATTTTTAAAGCTAAATTTAGATTAACAAGTCTTTCATCAACACTTTCTTTAATCTCGCCCTTTTCATCAAAATATTCAAAAAGCTCTAAAATAGCCTGTGGAATTTCTATTTTTAAAAGCCATTCTTTTAAACTTTCTTCAAATTTTAAATCCTTTAAGTAACTAAAATACATACAAATTTTAATAAATTCAAAGCTTTGGCTTAAATGTAAAATTCCTTGCTTGCTAAGATGAGTTAAAGCACCATTTAGCTCTTCTATCATAGGTGGAGGATTAAAATCAATCAGCGAAAGCTCGTTAATCCTTTTATAATGAAGCTTGCTATCACCTTGTAAAAAAATTTCTTTATCTCTTGCAAAAAGTCCCCTAAAGTCTTCTATATAGCCATCTAAATCTAGCTTTTTAAAAAATTGCTCTTGCATTATTTATCTACCTTGCAATCTTTTATATCAAAAACATAGGCTTTAAATTGTTTATTTTTACCATTTGAAATAAAACTTTGCGTTCCATGCTCAAAGTTAAAATACTCTTTGGTGACATTAATATCTTTACAAATTAGACTTTGTCCTTGTAAAAACGCATTGAGTGTTTCTTTTTTTAAAATACCACTTCTTGTAGCACTTAACTCAAATTTAATCGCAAAAGCAATCATTAAAATCAACACTAAAATCAAAAGATAATTACTAATCTTACCTATTTTTTTACGCAAAAAAATGAAAAAAAGTAAAATCGCAAAAAAAGCTAAGATATATAAAAAAATCTTAAACATACTTTCCCCTGAGCTTTGTGCTGATATCTCCCGCACCAAAGCCTATTACCAAACCATTTTCAATCAACTCATCATCAAGATAAATAGCATTTTCTTCTCTTTTGATTTCTTTTATAAATTTAGCCTTTGGAAAGTATTTTTGCATATTAATCTCTATTTTAGTTTCCCCTGCTGCATACACAGGTAAAATATAAAGCTCATCAACATTTGCTAAAACTTCACTAAAATACTCTATATTTGCACTTAAACGCGTATAACGATGAGGCTCAAAAATAGCTATGATTTTTTCATATCCAGCTAGCCTTGCATACTCATTTGCTGCTTTAAGTGTGGTTTTGATTTCTGTTGGATGATGTCCATAATCATCAATCAAAGCCATGTTTTCATTTGCAAACAAAATATCAAATCTTTTTTTAATCCCTTGATATTTTAAAAGCTTAGTTTTTAACTCTTCTATGTTTATAAATTCACTCGCAGCCAAAATAGCCAAAGCAGCATCCATCGCCACATGCTCTCCCATACCAAAAACACTAAATTCGCCTAAATCTTTAAGCGTAAAATACGTTCTAGGTTTAAAATCTTCCACTTTCATATAAATGTTTGTGATATCTTTACTTGGGTAAAGTTTTTTAGCGTTATTTAAATTTAAACTTGATAAAAACTCATCTTCAGCATTAATCACTTGAATTTTAGATAAATGCAAAAAGTCCTCATAAGCTTTATGTAATCTTGCAAGATCATTTCCATAATGATCTAAATGTTCTGCTTCAACATTAGTCACTATAGCTAAATAAGGATTTGAGTTTAAAAAAGAACTATCGCTCTCATCAGCTTCAAAGATGAGATTTTCACTTTCTTTATAAAGCATATTAGTGCCGCTTTCTTTTAACACTGCACCAATAATCACAGAAGCTTCTATCAAGCTTGCTAAAATGCTTGAAGTTGTGCTTTTACCATGAGCTCCCGCAACTGCAAAAACTCTTTTGTCTTTTAAAATCATAGGCAAGGCTTCTTTTCTTGAAAGCGTTGTGATGTTTTGCTTTTTTGCGCTAGTTAATTCTTCATTATCTTCTTTAATAGCAGCTGAATACACCACTAAATCCACATCTTTAACATTGTCTTTATGATGAGGAATTTTTATATTTATGCCTTCTTTTTCTAATTCTTTTGTGATTTTACTGTCTTTGATATCAGAACCACTAATCTTAAAGCCTTGTTCTTTTAAAAATCTCGCCAAAGCCGAAATTCCAATACCACCTATACCTATAAAATGAATTTTTTGCATTCTTGCCTCAAATTTTTTGAAAATTTAAGGCAAAATTTTATCATTTATTTACTAAAAATAAAATATAAAAAGCCCTTAGAGATAAAATCTACTCATTGTTTTTACTTTTGAAAAAACTAAAATAAATTTTATTCTTCGTAATTTTTTATAAGTTTATCAAAGCCCCATAAATTTCTAGCTTCATTTGCTTTGCTAACTTCTACTACAAGCATTTCTTCTTGATCGCCAAGTTGCTCTTGCACCTCTCCAAAAGCATTGATAAACAAGCTATCTCCATAGAATTTCCAATCATTTTCTTGCTTTGGGCTACCTATGCGATTAACCCTTAAAATGCTTGTTGAGTTTAAAAAGGCTCTTGTTTTTAAAAGCTCTAGCCATCTTTGATTGCTTTCAAAAGTACTAGCTGTAGGAATGATGACTAAGTCTATCTTTTTTTTCATAATCATTTGCCAAAAGATATCAAAATGTGCCTCAAAGCCAAAAAGCAAAGCGCATTTTAAACCCTCATGCGTGAAAGTAAAAAGTTTAAGTTTATCAGTTTTTTTATTATTAAAAAATTTTTCTTCATTCCAGTGTGCATAAGGCATTAAAATTTGTTGCTCATACGCTTTTACATTTTGTGGGCTTACTTTTAAGCATAGTTTTTTTAAGCCATCATTTTCTACACTTATGAACGGTGCAATGATGTTTAATTCATACTTTTTAGAAAGTTTTATCAAGCTTGCTTTTTTACTTTGGCTTTGTTCTTTAATCATACTTTTTGGCATGCTCTTAAGCTCACTAAAAAAGCTATTTAAAACATACTCGCCTAAAACCACCAAATTCGCACCACTTTCTTTAGCAGCTTTTAGATAATAATCAAGTCTTGATTCACTCAAAGCTAAAGTTGGAAATTGCAAAGCTACAATACTACTCATCTACTTGCTCGATTTCTAATTTAGCATTTTCAAGCATAGTTCTTGCTTGCTTGATACTTTTTAAACCTTCTTTATAAATTTCCACACAAGTTTTAAGGTCTAAATCTTTATCATTAAGTTTTTCCAAAGAAAGCTCAGCTTGTTTGATATGATCTTCAAATTCCATTAATTACTTACCTTGTAATTTGGTGCTTCAGCAGTGATAGTTACATCATGTACATGGCTTTCTTTTAATCCTGCTGCGGTAATTTCTACAAATTCAGCTCTTTCTTGGAAAGCTTTGATATCCACTGCACCTACATAACCCATAGAAGATCTAAGTCCACCTAAGAGCTGATGAACTACACTTTTTATACTTCCTACATAAGGTACCCTACCTTCAATTCCCTCAGGCACAAGTTTATCTTGAGCTGTACCTTCTTGGAAGTATCTATCTGAACTTCCTTTTTGCATAGCACCTAAGCTTCCCATACCACGATAGCTTTTATACTGTCTTCCTTGATAAGTAAATAACTCACCTGGACTCTCATCTGTTCCTGCTAAAAGTGAACCTATCATCACACTACTTGCACCTGCTGCAATAGCTTTTGCAATATCACCTGAGTATTTTATACCCCCATCAGCGATTACTGGCACACCGTATTTACTTGCTTCTATCGCACATTCATCTATAGCTGAAATTTGAGGCACACCCACACCTGAAACAATGCGTGTAGTACAAATACTTCCAGGCCCTATACCTATCTTAACAGCGTCCGCGCCTGCTTCACATAAATCTTTAACCGCTTTAGCACTTGCAACATTTCCTACTATCACATCCACATTAAACTCAGCCTTAATTGCTTTTAATGTATCAATAATACCTTTAGAATGTCCATGTGCACTATCCATTACTATAACATCAACTTCAGCTTCCACTAAAGCCTTTACGCGATCAAGCTGACCTACACCCACGGCTGCAGCTACTCTTAATCTTCCATAGGCATCTTTATTTGAATTTGGATATTCTTTACGTTTTTTTAAATCTTTTATAGTAATCAAACCTTCTAAACGATTATTTTCATCTACGATCGGAAGTTTTTCTACCTTATTAGTGGAAAAAATCCTTTCTGCATCATCTAAAGTAGAACCTTTTTTAGCAGTGATTAAAGGCATTTTTGTCATTACATTTTCTACTAAATTATCAAAATTAGTTTCAAATCTCAAATCACGATTAGTTAAAATTCCTATTAGGGTTTTATTTTCATCTACCACAGGAACTCCTGAAATTCTATATTCAGCCATGAGTTCTAGCGCTTCCTTAACGCTTGCTTTAGGCCCTATGTAAATAGGATCCATAATCACGCCACTTTCGCTTTTTTTAACTCTTTTTATCTCTCTAACTTGTGAAGCTATATCCATATTTTTATGGATCACCCCTATACCACCGAGTCTTGCCATCATAATAGCTGCTCTATGCTCAGTAACCGTATCCATAGCAGCTGAAATTAAAGGCATATTTAAGGTAATATTTTTTGTAAGTTTTGTTTTGATATCTACTTCTTTAGGTAAAACCTCAGAATATTGAGGAACTAGCAAAACATCTTCAAAAGTCAAAGCGCGTTTGATGATTTTCATAATTTTTCCTTTATTTGTTTTTGATAATTTCTTCCAAGCTTAAAGCACCATCTAACAAAGTTTGCTCATCATAAGCTTTACATATAAGCTGAGCAGAGATATTAAGTCCATTTTCATTTTTTCCTACAGGCACACTAATACCACCAAGTCCTGCTAAATTCACTGAAATAGTAAATACATCTTCTAAATACATTTGCACCGGAGTTTTAATATCATTAAAGCCAAAAGCAACACTTGGAGCAACTGGCATAAAAATCAAATCACAATCATTTAAAATTTCTTCATATTTTTGCTTGATAAATCTTCTAGCTTTTTGTGCTTTGATATAGTATGCATCATAATACCCACTACTTAAAACAAAAGTTCCTAGTAAAATTCTTCTTTTTACTTCCTCTCCAAAGCCCTCACTTCTGCTATTTACATACATTTGGCTAAGATTGTCACATTTTTCGCTTCTTCTGCCATATCTTACACCATCATAACGGCTTAAATTTGCACTTGCTTCAGCCGCTGCTATGATATAATAAGCCGCAACATCAAATGTAGAATCCATTAAGTCTTTATAAACAATCTCATGGCCATTTGCTTTTAACATATCTATGGTTTTTAATAAGGCTTGTTTTACATCATCATTAGTTTGCTCTACATAGTTTTTAATCACAGCTATTTTTAGCTTTTTATTTGCATTTAGTTTTGGCGCGGTTGGTTCAAAAGCTATGTTTGCGCTTGTGCTATCTTTTTCATCATAGCCTGCAGTAGCATCATATAAAATTGCAGCATCTTCAACATTTTGCGTTAAAACTCCGATTTGATCAAGGCTTGAAGAATACGCTGCTAAACCATACCTACTAACTCTTCCATAACTTGGCTTAAACCCAACACAACCACAAAATGCAGCAGGCTGTCTTACCGAACCACCTGTATCCGAACCCAAACTTGCCAAAGCTATCCCTGCGGCAACCGCAGCGGCACTCCCTCCACTACTTCCACCTGGGACTTTAGTATTATCAAGTGGGTTTAAAGTCTTACCATAAAAAGAAGTCGCACTCGTACTTCCCATAGCAAACTCATCCATATTGCATCTTCCAAATGGAGCAAAATTATTTTTACGTAAATTCACAATAGCACTTGCATCATAAGGAGCCACATAGCCTTGTAAAATTTTAGAACCACAAGTTAATTCCCAATCCTTTACACTAATATTATCTTTTATAGCTACTGGCACACCTGCACCTGAAGTGCTTAAGTCTTTATTTAAAAACTGCTCTACATAAGCACCCAAATGCTTTTGCTGATGTGCTTTTTCATTTAATTCTTTTTTTAGATTTTCTAATTCTTCATTTGAAAATTTCAAAGCTTCTTTTAAAGTTACCATTATTTATCCTTAAATTTTTTAACCAAATAAAACAAAAAAAGCGTGATAAATAAAAAGCCTAATAAAGTAATCACTACCACGCTAAAAGGTAAAGCTTGCTCAAACATTTTTTGCTTTTTCCACGCTATTACATCTTGGACATAAGCATTCTTCTTCTTTTGCTAAAAATTTCCAACATCTTGGACACTTGTGTAACGAAGAACGCACGATTTTAAAACTATGATCATCTATTTTAAACTCACTCAAAGCTTCTTTTTCATCTAAGCTTTCTACCGAGCTTACCATAAACCAATCAGCTACTTCTTCAATATCTTCACTCAAAAGCTCATTTGCGCTTGTTTGCAAACTTAACTCTAAAGTTGATTTGATGATTTTATCTTTTTTTAATACATCAACAAGCTCAAAGAATTTTTCTCTTGATTTTATAAATAATTCATCTTCGATTTTATACTCATAATCAAACCCATTTTTCAACACCAAATCAAACACATCTTTAGCATTTTCTTTAATAGCCACATTTGCATGCTCTAATGCTTCATCTATGGTATAAGTTAAACTTGGAGCTAAAAGCGCAAAAAGTTTTCTAGCTATTAGCACCATAGCACTTTGCGCACTTACTCTTTTTGTATCATCTTTTGCATTACAATATAATCTATCTTTGCACACATCTAAATAAATTCCACTTAAATCCGCACTTAAGAAATTTAAAAGCACACTAAAGCCTTTTGCGAATTCATATTTTTCAAAAGCAGCTTCACATGCTTCAAAAGCAACTTTTGCACGCATTAAAATCCACTTATCTAAAAGTGTGAAATTTTTTGTTTCTAAAAATTCCATATCATTAGTATTTGCAAGTAAAAATCTTATAGTATTTCTTATCTTTCTATACTGCTCGCTTACTTGTTTTAATATATTGTCTGAAATTTTTAAGTCCGTTGAATAATCACTAAGCATTATCCAAAGTCTTAAAATTTCTACCCCATAATTTTTAGCTACATTTTGAGGTAAGATCACATTACCCTTAGATTTACTCATTTTTTGACCCTTTTCATCTACGGTAAAGCCATGAGTAAGTATGTTTTTATATGGGGTTTTGTGATTAATCGCAGTGGAGATTAAAAGCGAGCTTTGAAACCACCCACGGTGCTGGTCACTTCCTTCAAGATACATTGAAGCTTGATATTCTCCTGCGTCGTATCTAGCTGAGTTTAACACTGCTTCCCAAGTACTACCACTATCAAACCAAACATCTAAAATATCATAAACTTTTTCTAAATTATTTGGATCATATTTGCTATTTGGCGGTAATAAATCTTTTATTTCTAAATCCCACCACGCATCAGCTCCATTTGCTTCAAAAATTCCCACCAAATGATCTAAAACATCATCATCAAAAATCACTTCTTTGGTGTTTTTATCTCTAAAAAACGCTATAGGCACACCCCAATCTCTTTGTCTTGATATGCACCAATCAGGACGATTTTCTATCATAGAACTAAGTCTTTTTACTCCACTTTCTGGGTAAAATTTCACATTATTTAACTGCTCTAGCGCTAGCTCTCTTAAAGATTTTCCATCTAACTTTTTCTCATCCATTAAGATAAACCATTGTTTTGTAGCTCTATAAATAACCGGTTTATGTGTTCTCCAGCAAAATGGATAAGAATGTGTAAATTTAGAACTTTCAAGCAAAGCTTCGCCAAGTAATTCTAAAATACGCTCATTTGCTTTAAAAATATGAAGTCCTATAAACTCATTTAGCAAATGCTCTGGTAAAAGTCCTTTAGCTCTTAGCGTTTCATCATAACACCCACCATCATCTACTGGCATAATCACTTCAATGCCATATTTTAAGCACACATAATAATCATCCTCACCATGTCCTGGTGCAGTATGCACAAGCCCTGTGCCACCTTCCATTAAAACATGATCGCCTAAAATAAGAGTGGATTTTCTTTGATTGAGTGGATTAATAGCACTTAAATTTTCAAATTCAGAACCCAAAAGTTCTTTTTGAATTTTTCCTTGAGTGAAGTTTTTATTGATCATATTTTCAAGTAAAGCTTTAGCAAAAATATAACCTTCTTCAGTAATAACATATTTTTCATTTGGATTTAAAGATATAGCTTGATTTGCCGGTAAAGTCCAAGGTGTGGTAGTCCAAATCACTGCCTTTGCTTTTTCAACTCCTAATTTTTCAAGGGAAGTTTTATCAAGCTCAAATGCTACAAAAATAGAATAATCTTCTTTATCTTCATACTCTACTTCAGCTTCTGCTAACGCACTCTTAGCAGCCCAGCTCCAAAAAACAGGCTTACTTCTTTCTAGCAAAAGTCCTTTTTTAGCAATTTTACATAAAGCTTTGTAAATATCGGCTTCAAAAGCATTTTTCATAGTCAAGTATGGCTCATCCCAATCAGCAATCACACCCAAAGACTTAAATTCATCTCTTTGGATATTTACAAATTCTCTCGCATGCTCTCTACAAAACTCACGAATTTCTTTTTTGCTTAAACTTTGCTTTTTATCTTTAAGCTTAACTTCTACTTGCTGCTCTATCGGCAAACCATGACAATCCCAACCCGGAGTAAAACGCACTTTTTTACCTTGAAAATAATGCATTTTGATGATGATATCTTTTAAAATTTTATTTAAAGCATGGCCAATATGCAAATGTCCATTAGCATAAGGAGGGCCATCATGTAAAGTAAAACTCTCACTTACCCCTTGTCTTTTTTGTTTCATTTTCTCATAAGCATAGTTGTTTTCAAACCACTTACTAAAACGCTTAGGCTCAAGCTCTGCTAAATTTGCACGCATTGCAAAAGTCGTATTTGGAAGCAATAGCGTATCTTTATAATCCATATAATCCACCTTGAAAAATTTAAAAATAGTAAATTCTACTTAAAATACTTTTAATTTGCACTTATTTTTTTGTTATAATCGCAAGAAAAAAAGGAAAACCATGAAACATCTTATCATCATTATAGGTAGTGAAATTATTATCAATGAAAATTATATGCATTATATACAAGAAGAATACAAAAAGCAGTTTTTAGAACTTCATGAGCTAAAATTTATAAACAAACCTGACAAAGAACTTCCTTTTTTACTTGAAAAATTTTCTAAAGAATATGATTATATAACCATTTTTAGCATTAGCGAATACTATACAACCATAGCTAAAATCATAGCAACCTTAAATGATGATGTTTTAATATTAGAAAATGATACTTTAGTGCCTTCAAAAGCTTTGCGTGAAAAAAATTCCTTTTTAAGTTCTTTTGAACAATGTCATATTAATTTATTAAACATAAATATAGAGCAAAAATTGCCTTTAATCTTACAAAATCCTGAGCTTGACTATGCGTATTTTTGTCTTTTAGATATAGATGAAACGAGTGCAAATATCTTACTTAGTACACTTACTACTTCTTTTGAAATTCAAACTAGCTCAAGTGCATTGTTAGATAATCTCATTTGCATTAGGGCAAGCGCTAGTCAGTATGGAAAACTAGAAGGCTTTTTAAAAGGAGTTTTTAAACTTTTTACAGGCAAAGTATTTTTAGGAAATGATCCTATTAAATTTATAGCTAAAAAACTTTTGGAAAAAAACTTAAAAATTTCCTTTGCGGAAAGTTGCACGGCTGGACTTTGTGCTTCAAAGTTTGCTGAAAATTCAGGAATTTCTAGTGTATTTGAGGGTTCTTTGATCACTTATTCTAATCGTTTGAAAAATTCTTGGCTTGGGGTAAGTAATGATACCTTAGAAAGTGTTGGAGAATACTCTGATCGTTGTATTTATTTTATGCTAAAAGGGATTTTTAAAACTACAAATTGTGATTTTGCTTTAGCACTTAGTGGAGTGGCTGGAGAAGAAAATGATAAAAACACCAAAGCAGGCACCATCTACATAGGAGCTATGTATAAAGATGGAACCTTTTTACAAGAATGCATTCACATACAAGGCAATAGAAACTACACAAGAGAGCAAGCTAGTTTGGCTGCATATTGTTTAATGCTTAGATTAAAACCTGAAATTTTCTTTGGGGTTTAATCATAAAAGTGGTGTA
>NZ_JAKMQS010000012.1:0-40056 GCF_025771685.1 Campylobacter sp. IFREMER_LSEM_CL2194 | reverse complement strand
CTTACATGATACCTAAGAAATTTGTTAAAATAGAACAATTTATTTTAAATGCAAATGGGAAAATTGATAGGAAGGTTTTGAGTGGAATGGCTTGAAAGATTAAGAATAGCATATAATAATCGAGAATTTTTATTACACAATTGCTATGAAAGTATTGATAATCTTGTAAATAGAATAGGTGAAGATAAAATCGACATTGAATGTAAAGGTGAAAATTTTTTCTTATATGATAAAAATATATTATATTATTTTATCAGAGATTTCTCTAATGTTGATATAAAAAGAGGTTGTTATATATATTTAATTAATTACCATAACAAATATTTTTCTAAACATGAAAATTTCTTATTTTGCCACAAGGCAATACTTTTAAACATTTTTCAGCAAATGGAGTTGGAAAACGTAAATGAGAAGTGTAAACAATTTGATTTTATAAAACAAACATATATTGATGAAATAGAGGAGGTTTATTATTTTTTTATAAAATATTTTCCAATTACTGTTGGTGAATTTATTAGCTATGATGAATTTAAATCAAAATATGAGAATTTATTGATATATAAAGAAGATGATCGTATTAAAGGTGCTTTATTATATAGTTCTTTGAAAAACTATGCTCTTATAAATCACCTTGCAGTTGATAGAAATTTAAAATGTAATAATGTAGCCTATGCTCTAGTTAACCATTTTTTTAAAAATAATCAAGATAAAAATTTTTATAGATTATTTGTAGACATTAAGAATGAGCACGCTATTAAATTTTATAAAAGATTAAATTTTGATTTTAATAATATACAATATAGATTGTACAAAATAAACTAAAAAAGGAGATAAAAAATGAAAACAGTTAAGTATTTTTTTGAAAAAATTGGCAGAAATGATATAAATGAAACAATGGATAATTTAATTGAAGATGGGATTATAGATAGTATTGAAATTATGAATCTCATACAAGAAATAGAAACCTATTATGAGATATTTATTGACTTTGATTATATAAGTCCGGAGCACCTTAGAAATTTCCAGACGATTAAGAATATGATAGAAGAGGTGTTAAAGAATAATTCATGAAAAAAAAGAATGTAGTATGTTTTGGTAGTTGTGATATGTATCCAACTTATGGTTTTGTTGGAGGTATGAGAGAGTATGGATCCAAGGTGATTAGTTTCGGAGAATCTAACAATGATATATTTTCTCAGTTATACCATCTTATTAGAAAAGAAAATCAGCAAGTCATTAACAAAGCGGATTTGATAGTTGTTGGCATTGGTGGAGTTTTTAAGGAAAATGTTGATTTTTATATTTCATTATATAAGTTATTTTATGAAAAATTATGGAATTTACAAAAAAAAATATTAGTTGTTATTATGCCACATGCGGAAACTATAGATGGTGCATATGGATGGTTTCATCATCATCAATGTGAATATTATGGTTTTAATGTGATTGATATTAAAAGTTTTTTAAAACAAAGGAAATTAGATGAATTTTATATGAACTATTATGACTGGCAGCATCCATTTTATAGCTTCATGAGTGGTATATCAAAAAGGGTTTTAAAGAACTATGATAAATTATGTGTGCCTAAGAAAAACATAAACTCTTTATATGAAAATATAGAATTAGAAATTCTTTCAATAAAAGAAATGGTACAGGGTGATTTTGATTTTAAGAAGGTTAGAACTTTTACACAGTATGAGGATGTGTGTAAATTTAAAGTAGGTGAGAAAATAAAAATTCCTGTTAAGTATTGTGGTTTTAGTATGATTGGGATTCATAGTTTTAATGGGGTTTTTTCTAAAGGATATCAGGGTTTGAGTTTATTATGCAACAATAAAGGTAATTTTGCTATTGTTCAGCTTCCTAATAACTATGTTACTCCAATTTTATATGATTTTGTTATTGACAATGAGAGTTACCTTTTAAATAGTGATAATAAGAAATTTCAATTATTACCTAGTGAGCATCAATATAATGGTGTATGTGAGTTGGGTTTGGTCGCTTTTGTATTTGCAAAAAATATAGATGTAATTATAAAAAATAACGATTTTTATAATAAAGAAGTAAATATTTCTAGTCAATATAATTTTTCATACCTGCTAGAATTTCTTGAAGAGGGTAAGAAATTTATTGAAGATTATAATAAAAAACAAAACCAAGAAGATTATAAATATTATGAATTAGGAAGAGCTTTAATGGTAAATTCTCATTCGTTTTTTGAATACATAAAATTACCTTTAGTGATGTTGAGTGTTAATATAATGCGCAAACAAAGTATAAAAATAAAAAATACTATTTTTAAAGATATGTTTCTGGTTTATAAATTTAAGGAAAAAGAACTGAAATATAATATAAGATATATTATAGAGTTGGGTAGGGCTTACACAAAATATAAAAAATTTTATTATTTTGGATGGAGATGGGTAAAGTTATATTTTAAATCAAAAAAACTAAGAAAAAAATACGATAAGCAAAATTAGAAAGAAAATTTTTATGGATAATTACGAATACAGTGAACTTTTAAAAAAATTAAAAAACAAAGTTGGAAATATCGCTTCTATCATTAAGCCTGAAGAGATAAAAGCAAGATTAAAAGAAATAGAAAATTTAGAAAATTCCCCTTCCTTTTGGAGTGATGTAAAGCAAGCAGGCATTATAGGTAAAGAAAAAACTAAAATTTCAAATTTGCTTAAAAATTATGAAAATGCAAATAATGCTTTAAATGATGCTAGCGAGCTTTTTGATCTAGCTAATAGTGAAAATGACTTAGATACTATAGAAGCTTTATTTGAAGATGCAAACAAGCTAGAAGATCTTATTGTAAATCTTGAAATTTCTATGCTTTTAAGCGGGGAAAATGATGGTAAAAATGCTATAGTTTCCATTCACCCAGGAGCAGGCGGAACGGAGAGTAATGACTGGGCTAGCATGCTTTATAGGATGTATTTGAGATTTTGTGAAAGAGAAGGTTTTAAAGTAGAAACACTTGACTTTCAAGAAGGCGAAGAAGCAGGGCTTAAAGATGTTAGCTTTTTAGTAAAAGGTGAAAATGCTTATGGGTATTTAAAAGCTGAAAATGGCATTCATCGTTTAGTAAGAACTTCTCCTTTTGATAGTGCGGGGCGTCGCCATACGAGTTTTTCTAGTGTGATGGTTTCACCTGAACTTGATGATGATATAGAAATAGAAATTGAAGAAAAAGATATAAGGATTGATTATTATAGAGCAAGCGGAGCAGGTGGACAGCATGTTAATAAAACTGAATCAGCAGTGCGTATAACTCATATGCCAAGTGGTATAGTAGTGCAATGTCAAAACGATAGAAGCCAACACAAAAACAAAGCCACAGCCTTTAAAATGTTAAAATCACGCCTTTATGAGCTTGAACTTATGAAACAACAAGATGAAGCAAATTCAAGCGAAAAAAGTGAGATAGGCTGGGGTCATCAAATCCGCTCTTATGTGCTTTTTCCTTATCAACAGGTTAAAGACACGCGCTCAAATGAAGCTTTTTCGCAAGTTGATAATATCTTAGATGGGGATATTAAAAAAATTATAGAAGGTGTTTTAATAGCACAAAAAGCACAAGATTAATACTACAAAAGGATATTAAATGGAAAAAATTCTAGTTTGTGTGGATGTTTTAGAGCCTTGTAGGGAAAGTTTGCATTATGGGGTGTATTTAGCTAAAAAACTAGATTTACCTTTAATGTTTTTATATACAATAGAACCAAATTTTACTAATGCTGAATTAGCTTGTAGTTTTGGCATAGGTGCTAGTGGGTGTGTGATTGAAGATTTAGTAGAAGAGCAAAGCCAAAAAAATGAAAATCTTTGTAAAAAAGGGCAAAGAATTTTAGAAGAATTTTGTGCTTATGCAAAAGAACAAGGCGTAAAAGAATGCTTTAGTGTGCAAAGAGATGGAGACTTAGAAGAAGTTTTAAAAGAATACAATGATCAAATAAGATTAGCCATAGCAGGTTTAAAAGGCGGAGGTAAAAAAAATAAAATAGGTATTCATACAGAAGAACTAGTAAGAGCTTTAAATGTGCCTATTTTGCTTGTAAATTCTGCTTTTAAAGAGATTAAAAGTGTGATGATGGCTTATGATGGGAGTAATTTGGCTAAAAAGGCTATAGAACAAGCCATTAAAAGACCTATTTTTAAAGAAGCAAAACGTTATGTGGTAAATGTATCTAAAGATGAAAAAGCTTCTTATGAGTTATTAACTCAAGTAAGTCAAATTTTTAAAGAAGCAAATTTAAATGTGCAAACTCAGCATTTAAATGGAGAGATTACTCAGGCTTTATTTGATTTTGGTGAGCAAAATGATATAGATTTATTGATTATGGGAGCTTATTCACATCACTGGTTAAAAAGTATTTTATTTGGTAGTTTGACAAATGATATTTTAACTAAGGCTAAAAAACCTTTATTACTGATTCGCTAATGTTGTACCATAGACTTTTAAATCATTATATTAGCATTTATCACAAAAGCACCAAACAATTTCTTTTTGTTTGGACTTTACTTGCTATGGTGCCTTTGTTTTGTAGTTTTTTATTTGATGAACTTGCTATTTATGCAACAGGTAAAATTACTTCTGAAATTTTATTTTTAATTTTAAATATTATTCCTATTATGGTGGCTGTAGCATTGATGGTTTTTTTGCTTATTAGTATTTGGGCTGCTTTTAGTGGAAAGATTAATATTAAAGAAAAATTTTTTATTATTTTATATGCATATGTTTTGATATGGTTTGCGTATGGGAATTTGTATTATTTTTCTTGTGATGTAGATAATTATAATAGAATGTTAATTGCTACTCAAAAAAATGAAAATTTAGATATTGCGGATTTGCAAGAAAAAGTTATAGAAGTGCAATTTCAAACACCTATAAGAGGAATTCATAATTTTTGGTCTTTAAATGATGAGTTAAAACCTCAAATTCAAAATAGAATAAAAGGTTTGGTTGATTGTTATTATTTTAGCGGAGTTACTATGCTAACGATAGGCTTTGGTGATGTAACGCCGATTAGTTCTTTGCTAAGATTATTTAGCGTATTTCAAGGATTTTTAGGGCAGGTTATTGTTGTGATTGCTATGGGACTTTGGATTAATCAAGTAGGTAAGCAATAGCTTACCTTGTGATTAATGTTTTATAGCATATTTATTTTGTATTTCTTCATGTCCTAGTATTTTTTGGATATTGCAATTTTTATCAATATCTAATTTTTTAACATCATAGTGAAAATTAGTACAATTATGCAATAAAAATGCCATTGTTTTAGCATTATGTACATCCCATCTTGACAAATCTTGATCAAATTGTTTGCAATTTTCAAACATATGTGCCATTGTAATGGCATTATGCACATCCCAATTTTCTACTTTATGGTTAAATTTAAGACAATTACAAAACATATATTTAGTATCTTTTACATTTGACATATTCCAATAAGATAAGTCTTGATCAAAAGATTCACAATCAAAAAACATTCCTTCCATGTTTTCAACATTTTTAACATTCCATTTAGAAATATCATGATTAAAGCTTTTGCAGCAATAAAACATATAAGACATATCTTTAACATTTGATACATCCCATTTTTCTATACCATCAAAGTTAGTTCTAGTGGAATAATAGAATAAATAAGACATATCCGTAATTAAGCTTACATCGATTTCATCTAAGGCAATAAGCTCTTCTCTAACAAGAGCAACTAATTCACATTTAGTTTTAGGCGTAAACATGTTAGCTCCTTTTTGGATGTTTATTACAATATAATTATAATATTATTTAAATATAAAGTAGAAAAAATAAATATTAAATTAATAAAAAAGTATAAAATACTATAATATGTTTCATTATGAAACATATTATAAATTTAATAGGAAAATTAAGCTAATTGATATAAAGATTAACCATATAAAAAGCAACAATGCCATTAAAAATGGTTTAAAACCTGCATTTTTTAAAACATTTTTATGGATATTCACTCCCAAAGCTACCATGGCCATAGAAAGTAAAAGCGTGTCTATGGTTTGTATGCTTGGTTTTATATAATTAAGCGCAAAATCTGTATTTAATATTTCAAGTGAGCTAATACCACAAGCAAGTAAAAACCACAAAGCAAAATAAGGAATATTTGCTTTAATGGAAATTTTTTCATTATTTTTGTTTAGAAATTTCAATGAAAAAAGACCTAAGAAAATCAAAAAAGGCACTAGCATTAAAACACGCATCATTTTTTCTATGACAGCACCATCTCCTGCTTGCACAGCTTCACCTGCTGCAACAGCATGTGCAACTTCATGCAAGCTTGCTCCCATGAAATACCCCATTTGCTTTAAACTAAAAAAATCAAACCAGCCTAAATTCCAAGCCAAAGGATATAAAAACATCCCCAAAGTTCCAAACACAACCACAGTGCAAACTGCCACGCCAACTTTAGCAGAGCCACCTTTAACAATGCTTTCACTAGCCATCACAGCAGCTGCTCCACAAATGCTTGAGCCACTACTTATAAGTATGCTTTCTTTAAGATCAAGTTTAAATAATTTTCCCAGTAAAAGTCCCATAAAAAAGGTAGAAAATACCACTAAAAATGCTAGCAAAATCCCATTTAATCCAACTTTTTCTAAATCATTAAAAGTAATTCTAAAACCATAAAGTATAATCCCAAGTCTTAAAATTTCTTTTGTTGCTATGCCTAAAACTCCTGATTTTTTGAGTAAATTTGCATTTTGATGTGCTAAATTTCCTATTAAAGCTCCCAAAATCACAGCTACGATTAAAGCTGAAATTCCAAGATTTTTAAAAAAATTAAGCTCAGAAATAGCAAAAGCACAAAAAGCAAGAGTAAAAAGCAGTAAAAAAGCTTCAAATTTTCTATGTTTATATATATTTTTATGCATGAGTTTTCCTTTTTTTGTTTTTTTGTAATCTTAATGATTTTTTTGTGATAAGTAAAATTAATTTTATTTGATATAATGATTAAAAATATTTATCAAAAGAGTACTTATGACTTTTAAACAAATAAAATATTTTCAAGCCTTGTGTAGAAATTTAAACTTAAGAGCTTGTGCTAAAGAATTAAATATAACCCAATCTGCTTTGTCTTTAGCTATATTTGAACTTGAAAAAAGTTTAAACACCAAGCTTTTTGATAGAAATGCTAAATTTTTAAGTTTAAATGAAAAAGGAAAGGTTTTTTTAAAACAAATCGCTCCTTTAATTTTAGAATTTGAGCGCATTGAAAAAGCAATGCAAGATGATCAAAGCTATGAAATAAGTATGAAAGTTAGTCAAAATGTAGGCACTTATTTACTAGGATCTTTCTTAGATCAAAAGGCAGAAAATATCAAATTAAATTTGTCTTTGGATAATAGCCAAAATATCATCAAAGATATTTTAGATAAAGAAATAGATATAGGTTTGATTGAAGGGATTTGCAAAGATAAGGATATAAGAAAGATTAAAATTTGTGATGATGAGCTTATTGTGGTGAGTAAAAATGACTTCAAAAAAGAATTTTTTATAGATGAGTTAAAGGATTTTAAATGGCTAAGTCGTGAGCAAGGTTCAGGTGCAAAAGAAGTATTTTTAAGTGCTTTACCTAAAGATGTAAAGCTTAATTTAGTCTATGAGCTAAACTCAACTGCTATGATAAAAGAGTTAGTTAAAAAAGGTGATTTTTTAGCAGTTTTACCTAAATTTAGCGTCAATGAAGAGCTTGAAGCTAAAAGCCTATTTGAAGTGAGATTAAAAAATTTTAAAATTTCAAGAGAGCTTTGTTTGATTTATCATAAAAATAAAGAGCCAAGCAAGAAATTTATAAATTTATGTGAGTTTTTAAAACTTTGCATTCAAAAAGATTTAGTTTAGTTCTTGAACGCATTTTTTAAAAAGCTCCCCTCTTTCTTCATAGGATTTAAACTGATCTAAGCTCGCACAAGCAGGGCTTAGCAGGGCTACTTCATCATTAGTTAGATTTTGATTGATTTTTTCTACTGCTTTAGGTAAAAACTCACAAAAATGTGCTTTTAAATTAGCATTTTTAGCGTATTCAAGCATTTTATTAGTGCTTTTTCCTATGGCATAAAGCTCTATATTAAGCTCTTTCATAAAAGCAAATAAAGCACTTAAATCCACTCCCTTATCATCCCCACCTATGATAAGATGAATTTTTTTATCCTTATAGCGTTTAAGAGCAGCTAAACTTGCATCCAGATTAGTCGCTTTAGTATCATTTACCCAAAGTCTATTTTTATGATCAAATATTTCTTCAAGTTTATTTTTTTCTATTTTAAACTCGTTTAAAAGCTCATAAGAACAACGATCTAGTATGATTTTTTCTATACTTAAGGCAATAAGTGCATCAAGTAAAAATGGAGTTTTAAAATGAATTTTTTCTAAGTCAATTTGCATTTTTTTAGCTAAATCTTGCTCATCTTCATAGCTTATAACATAAGCATGGGTTGGATGAGCCTCATATTTTTTAGGTAAAATCACCACATCATTTTCATTCATTCTTTCAAGCACGCTAAGCTTTGCTTGTTCATAATTTTCAAAGCTTTTGTGCCAAGAAAGATGATCAGGTGTGATAGGTAAAAGCGCATAAATTTCAGGTTTAGCTATTTTGGTGTAAAAAAGTGAAAAAGATGAGCTTTCTAAAATCCATAATTTAGCACTAATATCCATTTGTGCTAAAGGAGTTCCTATATTTGCTCCCATTTGTGCGTTAATGTGTTTTAAAAGATGATGTGTCATTTGAGTGGTAGTGGTTTTGCCATTTGTTCCGCTTATCCAAACACTTTTTGGCATGCCATCGTAAAAAAAATCATACTCGCTACTTAAATTTCTTGCTTGCTGTATGAGAAGATGATCACTTGGAAAGCCAGGGCTTGGAATTTCTAAGTCACTTTTTAAAGGATCAAATTTACAAGGTGGTAAAAGTGTATTGCCAAATTCATCTTTACTTATACTTGTAAAATGATCATCATAAATATCGCAATTTCCAAAACGCTGCGCAAAAGCTTTGGTTGTTTTTCCGTATCCAAAAAGTGAAATTTTCATTATCTTAACTTTATACTAATTAATGCAATGATATTTGCAAGTAAGGCTATCATCCAAAAACGCACGATGATTTTATTTTCTACCCAGCCTATTTTTTCAAAATGATGATGAATAGGTGCCATTTTAAATACTCTTTTATTAAAGATTTTAAAACTTCCTACTTGCAAGATCACTGAAATGGTTTCTAAAACAAATACAAAACCTATCAGTAAAAGTAAAATTTCATTTTTACTTACTATACCAAGATAGCCTAAAAATGCCCCTATGCTTAAACTCCCACTATCTCCCATAAAAACTTGCGCAGGATAGCAGTTATACCACAAAAATCCCATAAGAGCACCAACTAAAGCCGAGCTTAGCACTACAAGTTCTCCTAAACCTTGAATTTTAGGTAAAAATAAATAAGAACTATAAATAGCATTTCCACTCAAATATAAAAAAGCACCAAGGCTTAAAAGAGAAAATATAGAAGGCACAGTTGCAAGACCATCAAGTCCATCGGTTAAATTCACAGCATTAGAGCTTGAAACAATAACTAAAATCCATAAAAACAACATAAACACACCACCATCAAATAGAGCATGTTTGTAAAAAGGTAAGTAAAATTCAGTATTTATATCAAATAAATATAATAATCCAACACAGATAAAAGCAGCGCTAAATTGCCCTAGTAGTTTCATTTTTGGACTTAATCCTGCGTGATTGTCTTTTTTTAAAATTTTCCCTAAATCATCCACTAAACCTATAGTGCAAAATAATACCAAACACAATAATCCAACGATTACAAAACTATTATTTAAATCAGCGCTTAAAACACTTGCTATGATAGTAGCAAAGATAAAAACAAGTCCACCCATAGTAGGGGTATGAGATTTGGCTTGGTGTGATTGTGGAGCGTATTCATAAATAGGTTGATTTGCTTTTTTATTTTGAGCCCATTTGATAAATTTTGGCATTAAATACAAACTCAAAAATAAAGCGATAAAAAATGCAAAACCAGCACGCACGCTAATATAAGAAAAAAACATATAATTTGTATATTCTGTAAGATAAAGCAAAATTTTAACCTTGTATTTGTTTTTTAAAAGCATAATTTTAGTAAAATCACATAAATAAATTATAAAAAAGAGTAAAAAATGAGTCAAAAATGTATTTTGATAATCACAGATGGTATAGGACATAATACAAATTCAAACTATAATGCTTTTTTTCATGCTAAAAAGCCAACTTATGATAAGCTTTTTGAAAATACCCCTAATGTTTTGATAAAAACAAGTGGTTTGGCAGTTGGCTTACCTGAAGGTCAAATGGGTAATAGCGAAGTAGGGCATATGTGTATAGGTAGCGGACGCATAATCTATCAAAATTTAGTCAAGATAAATAAAGCCATAGAAAATGATACTTTAAAAGATAATAAGGCTTTAAAAGATTTATTGCAAAAATGCAAAAGAGTGCATATTATAGGGCTTTATAGTGATGGCGGGGTGCATTCTATGCATACACATTTTAATGCACTTTTAAAAATTTGTAAGCAAGAAAATAAAGAAGTTTTTGCACATGCAATTAGTGATGGTAGAGATTGTCCTCCAAATTCAGGTTTAGAATTTATAAAATCTTTACAGGAATTTTGCGGAAAAGAAGGGGTTAATTTTGCTTCTTTATCGGGAAGATTTTATGCTATGGATAGAGATAAGCGCTATGATAGGGTTAAGTCTTATTATGATGCTTTATTTGCTAAGGCACAAAAGTGTGATGATTTTGTGCAATTTATACAAAAAAGCTATGATGAAAATATCACAGATGAGTTTTTAACCCCAGTTATTAGTCAAAACTTTGATGGAATTAAGGCTGAAGATGGTGTGATTTTTATCAATTTTAGAAATGATAGAATGCGTCAATTAGTTGCTTCTTTAACCCAAGAAAGTTTTAATGAATTTCCAAAAGAAGTACTTGTAAAAAATGCTATTACTATGAGTTTGTATGATGAGAGTTTTAAACTGCCTGTGATGTTTGAAAAAGAAGAATTAAATAATACCTTAGCTTCTGTGATAGCTAATGCAAATTTAAGCCAACTTCACACAGCTGAGACAGAAAAATACGCTCATGTAACCTTTTTCTTTAATGGAGGAAAAGAAGAATTAGAGTGTAATGAAACAAGAGTTTTAATCCCAAGTCCTAAGGTAAAAACATATGATGAAAAGCCTCAAATGAGTGCTAAAGAAGTCGCAGATGAAGTGATTAAGGGTATAGAAAATGGTATGGATTTTATCGTAGTAAATTTTGCAAATGGTGATATGGTAGGACATACGGGTGATTTTGAAGCTGCGATTAGTGCGGTTGAATGTGTGGATGAGTGTTTGGGTAGGGTTATTGCTAAAGCAAGGGAGCATGATTATGCTTTTATTATTACTTCAGATCATGGAAATTGTGAAGCAATGAGGGATGAAAAAGAAAATATGCTCACTAACCACACAACCTTTGATGTTTTTGCTTTTGTGGAAGCTAAAGGAGTAGAAAAGCTTAAAGAAGGCATGGGGCTTAGTAATATAGCACCAAGTGTGCTTAAAATTTTAAACTTGCCTATCCCAAAAGAAATGGATGAGGCTTTATTTTAATTTAAAGGAGAACAATGAAATTTAGTGGAAAAAATGTTTTAATAACAGGTGCAAGTAAAGGTATAGGTGCAGCAATAGCTAAAGAATTAGCAAGTCATGGTTTAAAAGTTTGGATTAATTATAGAAGTAAACCTGAACTTGCTGATGCGTTAAAAGAAGAGATAGAAAAAAGTGGTGGCACTGCAGCTGTGATTAAATTTGATGCAAGTGTTGAAGAAGAATTTATCAGTGCTATTGCAACTATAGTAGAAAGTGATGGTGAGCTTAGTTACTTAGTTAATAATGCAGGTATTACTAATGATAAACTAGCGCTTAGAATGAGCATGGATGATTTTTCTTCAGTGATTAATGCTAATTTAAATTCAAGCTTTTTAGGTTGTAGAGAGGCATTAAAAACTATGAGTAAAAAGCGTTTTGGCGCGGTTGTAAATATCGCTTCTATAGTTGGAGAAATGGGAAATGCAGGCCAAACTAATTATAGTGCTAGCAAAGGCGGTATGATAGCACTAACAAAATCTTTTGCTAAAGAAGGCGCAGCAAGAAATATAAGATATAACTGTATTACCCCAGGTTTCATAAAAAGTGATATGACTGAAGTTTTAAGTGATGAAATAAAACAAAATTATATTAACAATATCCCTTTAAAGCGTTTTGCAGATGCAAGCGAGGTAGCTCAAGCTGTGGCGTTTTTATTAAGTGATTATTCTTCTTATATCACAGGAGAAATTTTAAAAGTCAACGGTGGGCTTTATATGTAAGCAAGGTTTTAACCTTGCTTGGTTTCTATAGTCACTACTGCTATAGCAAAACCCCCATCATGTGCTACGCTTACACTTGCTGATTTGATTTTAAATTCTTGCATGACTTTTTGAGAAAAACTAATATGTGGGGCATTTTTATCATCTTTAGAGATGATGATGTCAAAAAAAGAACATTCTTTAGAAATTCCAACCCCCAAAGCCTTAGAAGCAGCTTCTTTAATAGCCCAAAATCCTGCTAGAGTGTTGGTATTTTTTATATAACTTTGCTCTTGCTTGGATAAAAATTTATCCAAGAAAAGCGTTTTATGTCTTTCATAAATTTTTTCTATGCGAGAGCATACAACTATGTCACAGCCTATCATTAAGATACTACAAAGTCAGTAAAATAAATATTTTTGATAAAACCATCAGTTAAAACCTCATTGATTTTACCAGTTAATTCATCTTTTAATCTTTCTTTGCCTTTTGTGGTGCTTACTTCTTCAAAGGTTTTTGAAGTTAAAGTTCTAATGATAATATCTCTAATAATAGCAACTTTTTTATCAAGTTCTGGGGTTAGAGTTTCAACATTTTGTTCAAGTTGAATGGTGCATTTTACATATCTTGATCCACCATCACTTAACAAATTTAGTGTAAAAGGTGCTAAAGGATACATCACTCCAATATTTGCATAATCACTTCCTCTAGCTGCTACTGCATTTGTTTTCTTAGGAGCTTGTGCAACTTGTGCGCTTTCTTCAGCTTGTGGAGCAGGATTTTCTTCAGAACCACCGCTAAACATTAAATAAGCAATCGCTCCTACAATCACAAGTAAAAATACAAATAAAAATACAACGATAATAATTACTAAAGTATTGCCACCTTTTTTCTTTGATTCGCCTTGTTCATCCATCATATCATCAGCCATATTTTTCCTTTTATAAAATTTAAAGTGTTATTGTATCAAAAATTACAATTTTTTTAAATTATGATTATTTAATCTTTTGTAAATGTCTATAAACACTAGGCTCAGAAATACCTAAAAGCTCAGCAACCTTAGGAATAACACCTTTTACATTAAACACACCTTTTTCATATAAACTAGCTATCATTTTTTGCTTTTCTTTTGGTTTTAAGCTTTTATTTTTAAAACTTTCTATATCCATACCCGAAATATCTTCGACAATTTCTTCTAAATCAAGTTTAATATATTCTTTATTTTCTTGCTCAGGACTTTCATAAGAATTATCATAAATATTTCCAAGATTTAAAATTTCATCAGAGATTTTTTTAAACGCTGAGGTATCATGATTAATACAAAGCAAACCTTCGAGTTTTTCATCTTTTTTAATAAAAAAAGTAGAGCCTGACATTACTTGTGAGCTTTTAGCTGAAGTTTTATAATGTGTTATATAATCACGCTCTAAATAGATTTTATTTTTAATCATTTCAATGGCAAAACCAGTTAGAGGTGAGTTTATAGTTCTTTTACTAATATGGTTATTAGCAATTTCTGCTATATTGGCTCCATCTTCGCTTACATCGTGCAATACTATTTCATAATTTCTACCCAAGGCTTCTGCAAGAAATTTAACTAATTTAATATAGTAAGTTCTTGTTTCTTTATCCATAAGCTCTCCTTTTTTTATTAATTTTGTAGTAAAAATATTTAAAATAAGAATGCTTATTCTTATTTTTTAACAATTTTATTACAAAATAAAAATATTTATGCTTAAAAAAAGATTATTTTTTTAAAAATAAGAATTTTATAATCATTTTTTAAATAATGATAATTTTTATCGTTTAATTTTATTTTAATAATATAGGAATATAATTTATCAAATAATAAAAATTATTATTTAAAAAGGAGACACAATGAAAAAACTAACAAATGATTTTGGAAATATCATAGCTGATAATCAAAATTCTCTAAGTGCAGGTGCTAAAGGTCCACTCTTAATGCAAGATTATATTTTGCTTGAAAAACTTGCTCATCAAAATAGAGAAAGAATTCCAGAAAGAACAGTACATGCAAAAGGAAGTGGTGCTTATGGAGAACTTAAAATTACTAAAGATATTTCTCAATATACTAAAGCAAAAGTTTTACAGCTTGGAGAAAACACGCCTTTATTTATAAGATTTTCAACCGTTGCAGGTGAAGCAGGTGCAGCTGATGCAGAAAGAGATGTAAGGGGTTTTGCGATTAAATTTTATACCAAAGAAGGAAATTGGGATTTAGTAGGTAATAATACTCCGACATTTTTTATAAGAGATGCATATAAATTTCCTGATTTTATCCATACTCAAAAAAGAGATCCAAGAACTCATTTAAGAAGTAATAATGCTGCATGGGATTTTTGGAGCCTTTGTCCTGAAAGCTTACACCAGGTTACTATTTTAATGAGCGATAGGGGAATTCCTGCAAGTTATCGTCATATGCATGGTTTTGGAAGTCACACTTATAGTTTAATTAATGATAAAAATGAAAGATTTTGGGTGAAATTTCATTTTAAAACCAAGCAAGGTATTAAAAATTTAACTAACGAAGAAGCGGCAAATTTAATAGCAAATGATAGAGAAAGTCATCAAAGAGATTTATATGAGGCTATTGAAAAAGGAGATTTTCCAAAATGGACTTTCCAAATTCAAGTTTTAAAAGAAGATGAAGCAGAAAAACTAGGTTTTAATCCTTTTGATTTAACTAAAGTTTGGCCACATAGTATTGTGCCTTTAATAGAAGTAGGCGAATTAGTACTTAATAAAAATGTACAAAATTACTTTAATGAAGTAGAACAAGCTGCATTTAGTCCAAGCAATATCGTTCCTGGTATTGGTTTTAGTCCTGATAAAATGTTGCAAGCTAGAATCTTTTCTTATCCTGATGCACACAGATACCGCATAGGAACAAATTATCATTTATTGCCAGTTAATCGTGCAAAAAGTGAAGTAAATACTTATAATGTAGCAGGAGCTATGAATTTTGACACTTATAAAAATGGTGCAGCTTACTATGAGCCAAATAGTTATGATGATAGTCCAAAAGAAGATAAAAGCTATCTTGAGCCTGACTTAGTACTTGAAGGTGGTGCGCAAAGATATACTCCACTTGATGATGATTTTTATACTCAACCAAGAGCCTTGTTTGATATAATGAACCAAGATCAAAAAGAGCAATTATTTAAAAATATCGCTACTTCTATGAGCGGGGTTGATGAAAAAATTATTGCTAGAGCATTAAGTCATTTTGAAAAAATTTCAAGTGAATATGCAAATGGCGTTAAAAAAGCTTTGAAAATGTAATTTTTACTTGCCACTTTAAAAGTGGCAAACTAAAGATTATAAAAGGAAAAATATGTTTAGCAATGAAGAAGAAAAAAGAATTCAAGAACTTTGTACTATGGCTTTTGATTACGCAAGAAAAAATGATTTGCAAAATTTAAAGATTATGATAGAAGCAGGTTTGAGTGTGAATTTAAAAAATCACAAAGGCGATAGTCTCTTAATGCTTGCAAGTTATCACAATGCTTATGAATGCGCTAAGTTTTTACTAGAAAATAATGCTAGAGTAGATGAGAAAAATGATAGAGGGCAAACTCCATTAGCAGGGGTGTGTTTTAAAGGGTATTTGCCTATGTGTAAGCTTTTGGTAGAATATGGGGCAAATATTGATGAAAACAACGGTCTTGGTATGACACCTTTTACTTTTGCACTAATGTTTGGGCATAGAGATCTAGTAGAATTTTTAACAAAGCATTCTAAAAAAAGTTTTCTTAAAAAAATAGCTTTTGCTGTGTTGAAAATTTTTAAAAGAAAGAAAAGTTAAACTCTTTGAAAAAATAAAAATTATAAAATTATCCTTTTATTTGTAAATAGAAGGATAAATATGTCACAAAAAGCAGAGAAATTATGGGGTGGACGTTTTGATTTACCTACAAATAAATTAGTTGAAGAATACACCGCTTCATTATTAGTTGAGCCAAGACTTGCTCCTTTTGATATACAAGGAAGTATAATTCATTGTACTATGCTTGCAAAACAAGGCATTATAAAAGAAGATGAAGCAAAAACTATCATCAAGGGTTTAGAGCAAGTTAGAGAAGAAATTCAAAATGGAACCTTTGTTTTTGATATAGCTGATGAGGATATTCATATGGCTGTAGAAAAAAGAATGACACAAATTGTAGGCCCAGTAGGTGGAAAGCTTCACACTGCAAGAAGTAGAAATGATCAAACTACGCTTGATTCAAAAATGCATATGAGAGCCGTTATTAAAGAAATTTTAATTCAAATTATTGCTTTGCAAGAAGAAATCATCAATCAAGCTCAAAAAAATATCAAAGCTATTATGCCAGGTTATACACATTTACAAACCGGTCAACCGGTGCTTTTTTCACATTGGATCATGGCGTATTTTTGGATGTTAAGTAGGGATTATTCTCGTTTTGAAGATTTATATAAAAGAATGGATGAGTGTCCTTTAGGAGCAGCTGCGCTTGGTGGAACCACATTTAATATAGACAGACATTTTTGTGCCAAAGAATTAGGTTTTGCAAAACCAACAGAAAATAGCATTGATAGCGTTAGTGATAGAGATCATATGGTTGAATTTACTTCTGTGGCTGCAATGTGCTTTATGCACCTTAGTCGTTTTTGTGAAGAGCTTATACTTTTTTCAAGTCAAGATTTTAAATTTATAGAATTAAGTGATGATTTTTGCACAGGCTCAAGCATAATGCCTCAAAAGAAAAATCCTGATGTAGCTGAAAAAATGCGTGGTAAGACAGGTAGAATGTATGGCAATGTTATGGCAATGCTAACTATTATGAAAGGTATTCCACTAGCTTATAATACTGACATGAGTGAAGATAAGGCTCAAGTTTATGATTCTATGGATACTTTAATGGCAAGTTTGAAAATCATAACTCCTATGATAGAAAAAATGCAAGTAAATGCTAATAATACAAGAGCAGCTGCTGCAAAAGGTTTTTCAAATGCTACGGATATGGCTGATTATTTAGTAAGAAAAAATATACCATTTAGAGAAGCTCATAGCATAGTTGGTGGGGCTGTGAACTATTGTATTAAGCATGGAAAAATGCTTGAAGAACTTAGCATGGAGGAATTTTATCAATTTAATGAAAATATCCAAGAAGATATTTATGAGGCAATTGCTTTAGAAACTTGTATAGACGCAAGAGTATCTTATGGTGGTACAGGAACTAAAGTAGTATTAGAGCAAATTAAACATGCAAAAGAGCTTTTGGAGCAATATAAGGCACAAGATTAATGGATGTTATTTTTTTATTAGAATTTTTCATCATTTTTTCAATGATAGCCATAGGTGGTAGATATGGCGGTATAGGACTTGGGGTTGCAGGTGGGCTTGGTATGTGCATTTTGGTTTTGGTCTTTGGTATGCAACCAGCTTCACTTCCTGTGAGTGTTGTGTTTATTATACTTGCTGTGATTACTTGTGTGAGTGTTTTACAAAGCGCAGGTGGGCTTGATTTACTAGTAAAAATAGCAGAGAAAATTCTAAAGAAAAAACCTCAAGCTATTGTTTTTATGGGACCTTTGATTAGCTCTACTTTTACGATTTTTTGCGGTACTACCTATGTGGCTTTTTCTGTTTATCCAGTGATTGCTGAAGTGGCAGCTGATGCTAAAATTCGCCCCGAAAGAGCGCTTTCAGTTTCAGTTGTAGCAGCAGGCATTGGTGTTATAGCTTCACCTATGAGTGCAGCTACTGCTGCTATGGTGGCTGTTTTAGCTTTTAGTGGTACAACAATAGTGCAAATTTTAATGGTAAGTTTGCCAGCCTTTTTTATAGGTGTGTTTCTTGCTTGTTTGAGTGTTTTAAAAAGAGGAAAAGAGCTTGAGCAAGATGAGGAATTTCAAAAAAGAGTAAGAGCAGGAGAATATCATTTTTTAAGTGAAGATTTGCAAAATAAAGATAGCGAACATGATCCTATGGCTAGAAGATCTTTGTATATTTTTGCTTTAGGGATTTTAACTATTATTTTCTTTGGTACTTTTACAAATTTATTGCCTCATTATGAGCTTGCAAATGGCAAAATAGAAAGACTTTCTACTCCAAATTTAATCCAAATGATCATGCTTGCAACGGCTTGTTTGATTATGCTTTTTGCTAAAGTTCCTGCTAATAAGCTTGGTGAAGCTTCGGTATTTAGATCAGGACTTATAGGAGTTGTAGGGGTTTTTGGTATAGCTTGGATGACAGGAACATTTTTTGAAGCTTATAAGCCTTTATTTAGTGATTCTTTATCGCATATTGTAGAGGATTATCCGTATTTATTTGGTGTGGCTTTATTTGCCTTTTCTATGGTGATTTTTTCTCCTTCAGCAACAGTAGCTGCTTTGATGCCTTTGGGTGTGAGTTTGGGAATTCCTCCTCAAATTCTTATTGTGCTTTATCCTTGTGTGAGTGGAGATTTTATAGTCCCAGGAGCTAATCAAATAGCATGTGTGGCTTTTGATAGAACAGGTACAACAAAAATAGGTAAATTTGTGATCAATCACTCTTATTTAAGACCAGGTTTTGTTTTGATTATTAGTGCGACTATTGCAGGTTATTTTATCTCTAAGCTTGTATTTTAGCTTAGAGATTGTTTTTAAGTTTTTGTAAATATCTATAGACGCTAGGTTCTGATATATTAAGCGACTTAGCAACTATAGGTATGCTTCCTTTAATGTTAAAAATTCCTTTTGAATGAAGCTTTTTAATAATTTCATCTTTTTGCTCAGTGCTTAAGCTATATCCTGAATTTAAATATTTTAAGTCTATGTTCTCAGCTAAAATATCTTCTATAGAATGACTAAGTGTTTCTATATTACTCACATTGTGTAAATTTACATTGTTTTGATTATGAATATCTAACAAATCACTAAAATCATTGATTTTTTCAAGTTCTATGATTTTACTAATAGCATTTCTAAGCTCTGTGGTATCGTGATTTATACATAAAATTCCCACGATTTTATTTTGATTTTTAATGAAAAAAGTTGATCCAGTAACGATCTTAGACTTTCCAACCTTTGCTTTATAATCACATAAAAAATCTTTGTTTAAATACTCTTTTTCTTGTACAAGCTCACTTGCAAAAGAAGTTAATGGAGAATTAATGGTTCTTCCACTAATGTGGTTATTTGCAATGGCTGCAATATATGAACCCTCAGGTGCAATCACATGAAAAACTATTTCATATTGATCCCCAAGCACCTGTCCTAAAAACTGAGTAAGTTTGATAAATAATTCTTTTTGTTGCTCATCCATGATCTAGACCTTTTTGTTGTTTTTTGTTATTTTACATAATATTTTCATCAAAGTTGTTAATAATTATAACAATAAAAAAAATTATTATTATGATAAAAAAATATTGACAATTTATTATTATGATGATAATATTATATTATGATTTCATTTAAACACAAGGAGTATACATGGCAAATTATCCAAAGGCTATAGGACCATATTCAGCTTATAGAGAAGCTAATGGTTTGTTATTTATTTCAGGACAACTTCCTATTAATCCAGAAAGTGGAAATATAGAAAGTGAAGATGTAAAAGAACAAACAAGACAATCATTGTTAAATATTAAGGCTATATTAGAAGAAAATAATCTTTATTTTAATAATGTAGTTAAAACAACTTGCTTTTTAGCAAATATTGATGATTTTGTGGCTTTCAATGAGGTTTATTCTGAATTTTTCGCAGCTCCATATCCTGCAAGAAGTGCTTTTGCGGTAAAAGATCTTCCTAAGGGTGCTAAAGTGGAGATAGAGGTTATTGCTCATAAAGGATAGAGCATGTTGGGTTTATTTTTTGCAGGATGTTCTGTATTTTTACTTGTATTTATGCTCTATAAAAAAATCAACGCTCATATGGCGTTGCTTTTAAGTGGTTTATTCTTGCTAGCTTTAGCAGGAATTTTTGGACTTTCTCCTATTATTAGTGAAAAGCAATCTTTGCATTTAGGTCTTTTTGATATTTTCCAAGTAGTAAATACCAAAATGTCAAGTACTCTAGCAGGGCTTGGACTTACTTTAATGTGTATAGCAGGATTTTCTGCTTATATGGATCATGTAGGTGCAAGCTATGCTTTATTTAAAGTATTTGAAAGACCTTTAAAGGCAGTAAAATCACCTTATATTTTATTGCTAGTTTCATATTTTGTAATCCAGTTTTTAGTGCTTTTTATACCTTCACATGCAGGTTTAGCACTTTTGCTTATGGTTACAATGTATCCTATTTTAGTGCGCTCAGGCGTTTCTAAGCTTTCTGCACTTTCAATTATTGCTATTTGTCAATACATTGACCATGGCCCAGGTAGTGGTAATGTGATTTTGGCTGCAAAAACAGCTGAAATTGATCCTGCGGTATATTTTGTGCATTATCAGCTTCCTACAACTGTGCCTATTATCATAGCAGTAGGTATTGCGATTTATTTTTGCTCAAAATATTTTGATAAAAAAGAAAATTTCACATTTAATCGTGATGATGTTGAAAAAGAATTAGCAGAACATGATGGCAAAAGTGAAGAGCTTAAAAAGCCACCTAGAATTTATGCGATTTTACCTATTATACCTTTAGTATTGATTTTGGGCTTTAGTAGTGTTTTAGATAGCATTATGGTGCTAATGGGGCTTACCACTATGGAAGAGGTTAAAGCAGCTTCATCTACTGCTATTAGAATGAATGTACCAGTTGCTATGATGATTTCAACCTTTATAGCGATTATTTTTGAAATCATTCGTTATAGAAGTTTGATTGATACTTTAAATTCTATTATGGTATTTTTCAAAGGTATGGGGCATTTGTTTGTAATCACGGTTTCTTTGATCGTTTGTGGACAAGTTTTTGCAAGCGGACTTTTATCAGTTGGCTTTGTGGATACTTTAATAGGTTTTGCAAAAGATGCAGGTTTTGGAGTGCTTGCTATTATTATAGCAGTTTCTATTTTGCTTGCTGTATGTGCATTTTTAATGGGTTCAGGAAATGCAGCATTTTTCTCTTTTGCGCCACTTATCCCAAATATAGCAAAATCTTTTGGCGTTGATACCATAGCTATGATAGCACCTATTCAAATCATGACAGGTTTTGGTAGATGTGTTTCACCTATTGCACCTGCTATTTTGGCAATTTCAGCTATGGCTAAAGTAAATCCATTACAAGTTGTAAAAAGAACGGCTATACCTATGCTTGTAGCTGCTATTGTTAATGTGATTATGACTTATATTTATCTATAAAAAGGAGTACAAAATGAACAACAAAACTAAATTAATCCATCTAGGAAGAGGCGATCAAAATGCCGAAGTAAGATCAGTTAATCCAACCTTAATGCGTGCATCAACTATACTTTTTAAAGATCATGCAACTTGGCAAAAATACCGCGAGCTAAGAAAAACAGATCGTGTTTTAAGTTATGGTGCTAGAGGAACGGCTACAAATTTTGAACTTGAAAAACTAATTTGTGCGCTTGAAGGAGGCCATAGAGCGCAACTTTTCCCAACAGGACTTGCAGCGCTAGCTATGGTGCTTTTAAATTATGCTAGCAAAGATGCTCATTTTTTAATCACTGATGCTATTTATGGACCTGTTAGAACAATTTGTGATTTATTTTTAACTAAAATGGGTGTAGAAATTGACTTTTTAAAAGCTGATGCTTCTGATGTAGAAGAAAAAATCAAAACAAACACAAAATTAATCCTTTGTGAAAGCCCAGGTTCTATACTTTATGAAATCATAGATTTGCCAAAACTTTGTGAAATTGCGCACAAACACAACATACCAGTAGCGATTGATAATACTTATTCAAGCGGGTATTTTTTAAATCCGCTTGAGCTTGGAGTGGATATTTCAGTTATTGCAGCGACTAAGTACTTAAGTGGGCATTCAGATGTAACCATGGGTATAGTAGTGATTAATGAAAAAGAATGGAAAAATTTTGACAAATTGCCAGAAGCTTTAGGGTTTACTACAAGTCCTGATGATGCTTATTTAGTGCTTCGTGGTATGAGAACTTTAGATGTAAGAATGAAAGCGCATGAAAAAAGTGCAGATAAGGTAGTAGAGTTTTTACAAAGCAGAAAAGAAGTTAAAACAATCTTTTATCCAAAATTAAAAACTCATCCAAACCATGAAGTTTTTATGCGCGATCATAAAGGTGCTAATGGTATGGTAACGATTGAATTTGCAGATGGTATTTCAAAAGAACAAGCCATTGAGTTTGTAGATAATTTAGAGTATTTTTCAATCGGTGCAAGCTGGGGTGGATATGAGAGTTTAGCTACTGTTACTACTCCACCAAGAACGGCAACAGATTGGAGTGCTAGGGGACCTTTTGTGAGATTTCATATAGGTCTTGAAGATAGTAAGGATTTGATTGCTGATTTAAAACAAGCATTTGAAAAAATAAATTTTAAAGGATAAAACATGGGTGTGAGTGTATTTGATATGAGGTTGCTTCAAGATTCTTGGAGTACCCCTGCAATGAGAGCTATTTTTAGTGAAGAAAATAGAATTCAAAAATGGCTTGATGTAGAAGCTGCCCTGGCAAAAGCTCAAGCAAAACTTGGCATTATCCCTAATGAAGCAGCTGTAGAAATAGCTAAAAAAGCGCATTATAAATTTATGGATATGGATTTTATTTTTGCTGAGTTTAAAAAGACTAAACACCCTTTAGTACCTACTGTTAGAGGTTTGGAAAAAGCTTGTGAAAATGGTCTTGGTGAATATGTACATTTTGGTGTAACAACGCAAGATATCATTGATACAGGTATAGTTTTACAATTTAAAGAAGCTATGACTTTAATCAAGCAAGATTTAAAAGATATAGCTAAAAATTTAGCAAAAATCGCAAAAGAGCATAAAAACACTGCAATGATGGGAAGAACCTTAGCTTTACAAGCTTTACCTATAACTTTTGGACACAAAGTTGCAATTTGGCTTAGTGAGCTTAATCGTCACTATGAAAGAATTATTGAACTTGAAAAAAGATTATATGTAGGATTAATCGTAGGTGCAGTGGGAACTAAAGCAAGTTTAAGTGACAAGGCTAATGAAGTAGAAAAACTTACTTTAGAAAGCTTAGGTTTAGAAGTTCCTGATATCTCATGGCAACCAGCAAGAGATCGTTTTATCGAGCTTGGTTATGTTTTAGGTAATATCAATGCAACCTTTAACAAAATCGCACATCAGCTTTTAATCTTAGCTCATAATGAAATCGATGAAATTGCTGAGCCTTTTGGAAAAGGTCAAGTAGGAAGTTCTACTATGCCTCATAAAAGAAATCCTGCAGTAAGTGAAAATGCAGTGACTGTAAGTAATGCCCTAAGAGCCAATATTGCAATTTTAAGCGATATAGAAAGACATGAGCATGAAAGAGATGGTCAAGTTTGGAAAATGGAATGGAAGCTTTTGCCAGAAGCGTTTTTAATGCTTTCAGTGGTATTGGCAAATATGAAATTTGTCTTTGATGATTTAGAAGTTAAAGAAGACAAAATGTTAAAAAATCTTGATACGCTTAATGGTTTTGTATTAGCAGAACGTGTGATGTTTGCTTTGAGTGATCATTATGGTAAGCAACATGCACATGAAATTGTTTATGAAAATGCTATGAGAGGCATAGAAAATCATAAAACTTTCAAAGAAGTTTTACTTGAAGATGAGCGTGTGAGCAAGGTTTTAAGTGAAAAAGATATTGATGTTTTAATGGATGCTACAACTTATGTAGGTTATGCACCAAAATTAGTTGATGAGTTCTTAGAAAAAATCGCTAATGCGCCAATTCTAAAGTAGGAAAAAATGTATTTAAGTGAAAAACTAGCCGAATTTATCGTAAATTTAGACTATGAAGCTATTCCTAGTGAAGTAAAGCAAAGAGCAAAAGATCTTATGCTTGATGCACTAGGAACAGCTCTAGCTGCTAAAAATGAAGCTTGTGTTTTAAATGCAACTAAGGCTTTTGAAACTTTAAGCGTAAATCCTAGTAAAAAAATTTGGAGTGGGGATAAAAAGCTTGATGTAATTTATGCTGCGATGGTAAATGCTATTGCAGCACATGCCCTTGATTTTGATGATACTCATACTGAAGCTATTTTGCACGCTAGTGCTATTTTAACTCCACTTTGTTTAACTTATGGATTTAGCGTAAGTAAAGATGGAAAAAAAGTTTTAAAAGCTTTTATTGTTGGTTGGGAAATTGCTGCTAGAGTGGGTATAGCAAGCAAAGGAAGTTTCCATAAACGCGGCTTTCATACTACAGCTATAGCAGGAATTTTTGGTAGTGTAGCTGCAAGTTGTGTTTTACTTGATTTAAACAAAGAACAAATCATCAATGCGCTAGGTTTAGCAGGAAGTTTTGCAAGTGGGGTAAATGAGTTTTTATCTAATGGTTCTAATTCTAAAGTTTTACACATAGCTAATGCTTTGAAAAATGGAATTTTAGTAGCAAATTTTGCAAAAGCTAATATGAGTGGTCCTTTGAGTATATTTGAAGGAAGGGATAATATTTTTAGAACTTTTGGCTTAGAAGATGAGTGTGATAAAAATGAACTTTGTAAGGGCTTGAATGAAATTTGGCAAGTAATGCAAGTTTCATTAAAACCTTATCCAAGTTGTCATTTTGCACATGGGCTTATTGATTGTGCTATGAGTTTAAGAAATGATGGCTTAAAAGCACAAGATATCAAAAGTTTGCATTGTTTTGTAGATGAGGTGCCAATTTCATTTATCTGTGATCCAATAGAAGCAAAATACACTCCACAAAGTGCTTATGCTGCCAAATTTTCCATGCCTTTTTTAATGGCTTTGGCATTTTTTGATGGCAAAATTACTTTAAAATCTTATGAAAATTTAAATAGAGCTGAACTAATAGAATTTGCTAAAAAAATTAGCTATGAAAAGAAAAAATCTAGTGGTTTCCCTAAATACTTTCCAGGACATTTAGAAGCTGTTTTAAATGATGGAAGAGTAATTAAAAAAGATGTACTGGTTAACAAAGGAAATTTTGATAATCCTTTAAGTTTTGATGAATTAAAAGATAAATTTCTTTCTAATGCTAGTATAGCACTTTCTTTAGAAAAGGCTGAGGAATTAGTCAAAAAGCTTCAAAATTTAGAAAATCTAAATGATTTTGATTTCTAGCAATCTCATTTTTTTGAGATTGCTTATTATTTTAAAAAATAAATTAATTTAATTTTTTATATAATGTTTTATCTTAGTTTTTGTAAGGAAAAACATGACTTTAGATGCATTAAAAGATAATGAAGAAGCTATTATAGTAGGCTTTGAAGCAGATAAACAACTCCAAGCAAGACTTTTTAGCTTTGGTTTTGCAAAAAACAAAAAAGTTAAAAAAATTCGCTCTTCTATAGCAAATTCTACTATCATGGTAGAACTTGATACAACTTGCGTGATTTTACGTTCAAGTGAAGCAAAAATAATACAAATTTCAAAAGAGTTTTAATGAAAAAAATCATCATTGCTTTAGTAGGTCAGCCAAATGTTGGTAAAAGTTTATTAATTAACGCACTTTGCAAAGCTAATATGAAAGTTGGCAATTTTAGCGGTGTTACGGTTGAAAAAGCTGAGGCTAGATTAATTTATAAGAATTATGAGTTTAAATTTATAGATTTACCAGGAACTTATGCATTAGATGGTTATAGCGAAGAAGAAAAAATTACAAAAGATTTTTTAAAAAAGGGTAAATTTGATCTTGTAGTAAATGTGCTTGATTCTACAAATTTAGAGCGTAATTTGATTTTGAGTGCATCTTTAATAGAAGCTAAAATCAAAATGATTATGGCTTTAAATATGCAAGATGAAGCTAAAAATGAAGGTTTTAGTATAGATTTTAAAATTTTATCCCAACTTCTAAATACACCTTGTCTTGGCGTGTGTGCTAAAACTAAAGAAAATCTAAATGCACTTTTGGATTTAATCATTTCAACCCATGAAGCTAAATTTGAAGCCAAAGAGCGTGTTTATAGTGATATTATAGAAGAAGAACTTGCAAAAATAAGTGATTTTTTAAATCAAAATGAAATTACTTATTTAGATTTTTCTACAAAAGATTTAGCGATAGCTTTGCTTAAAAAAGAAGCTAATATAGTCATTTCGCACGCTTTGAGAAAAATACTTGATGAAGCTTTAGAAAAAATTTATATGGCATATCATAGCAAAGATATGGAAAGTATTTTTAAAGAAGAGTTGATTGCTTTTGCAAATGGTATATGTGCTAAAGTTTTAAGTAAGGGTGTTAAGTATAAAAATCATACCAAAGAAATAGATTCTATTTTAATCAATAAATTTTTAGGAATTCCTATATTTTTGTTTTTTATGTGGGCTTTATTTCAACTAACCTTTACTTTAGGTCAAATCCCTATGGATTATATAGAAATGTTTTTTGCTAATTTAGGTGATATGGTAAAAAATAATATTAGCAATGAATTTATCGCTTCAGCCTTAGCTGATGGTGTTTTAGGTGGGGTTGGTGCGGTTGTGACTTTTTTACCAAATATTATGATTTTATTTTTTGGTATAGCCTTGCTTGAAACAACTGGATATATGGCTAGGGTTGCGTTTTTATTAGATGGAATTTTATATAAATTTGGCTTACATGGCAAAAGTTTCATCCCTTTAATCACGGGTTTTGGCTGTTCAGTACCTGCATTTATGGCAACAAGAACTTTAAAAAATAAAAAAGATAGATTATTAACTCTTTTTATTATTAATTTTATGAGTTGTGGTGCAAGGCTTCCTGTATATGTGCTTTTTGTTGGAGTGTTTTTTCCTGCTGATGTGGCAGGAAATTATCTTTTTGGGATTTATCTTTTGAGTGCGTTTTTGGGTTTGATTGCAGCTAAGATTTTAAGAATGAGTGCTTTTAGAGGACAAGATGAACCCTTTGTAATGGAAATGCCAAAATATAGAATGCCAAATTGGAATTTGGTATGGTTTATGGTGTTTAATAAAGCCAAAATGTATTTAAAAAAAGCAGGAACATTTATTTTGATAGCTTCTTTGCTTATTTGGTTTGCGAGTAATTTTCCTGTACAAGAAAATAATACTCAAAATGCTTTAACTCAAGAACTTCAGATAGAAAATAGTTATCTTGGACAATTTGGTAAAGCAATAGAGCCTATTTTTGCACCACTTGGCTTTGATTGGAAACTTAGCGTGTCTTTGGTAAGTGGTTTAGCGGCTAAAGAAGTGATGATTTCTACTATGGGTGTGCTTTATTCTTTAGGTGATGAAGTTGATGAGGCAAGTTTAAATTTACAAGAGGCTATAAAAGAAAACATTCCTTTTAGCACAGCAGTAGCTTTTATACTTTTTGTTATGATTTATAATCCTTGTTTTGCAGCAACTATAGTTTTTGCTAAAGAAGCGGGAAATAAAAAATATGCATGGTATCTTTTTATATTTACATCTTTATGTGCGTATTTGGTTGCTTTTGTAGGGATTAATATTGCTAAATTGATAATTTAATCATCTTTATGATGATTAAATTTCCATTTTTTGCTCTAAAGAGTGTTGCCAAAAGGCTGTTTCAAGCCTTATGGTAGTATAAAAAATTTCGTTTAATTTTTTAAATTTTTCTTCACTAATGCTATTTGCATAAGAATTAAAAAAGTCCTTAAATTCTTTGATTTCATCTTGAAATTCTTTACCCGCATAGGTTAAAATCCACTCTTTGTAAGGATGATTTTCTAAGCTTTGTTTATTAAGTTCTTTATAAATTTCTTCTCCTATGTATGCATAACCTATAGCACAAGCACTCAAAGCACACAGCATATCTAAATAATCTCCATTTTGCCCCACACTTAGTAAATATCTTGTATAAGCAATATTAGTTAAACTTTCATCTTTATAGTCTAGTTTTTCTACATCAATGCCTAGTTTTAAAATACTTCTATGAAGCTCTAATTCTCCTTCTAAAGTGTAGTTTTGATTTTTAATGGCAAATTGAATTTCTTTAGCATTATTTGCATTTAAAGCAAGCAGGGCATAGCATTTTGCGTAATTGTTTAAAAAGATATAATCTTGTTTAAGATAAAACAAAAATACATCTTTTTCTAAAGTGCCATTTTGAAGTTTTTTTACAAATTCATGATGGATGTATTGATCCCAAGTCTTTTTATTTTCATTTATAAGTTTATCCAAAAGCATTAATTTCCTTTGCTAAAATTTAAGCTTTTATTTAAACACAGATAATTAAATTTTTCGTAATAATCTTTAATTTTTAACTTTTTAAACAAGAAATTTATTTTTTTATTGTAAAATGTGGTTTAATTTTTTAAACTAGGAGATAAAAATGGCAATTTTTGATGATGTAAAAAAAGTAGTTGTTGAGCAACTTAGTGTTGATGAAGATGCAGTTAAAATGGAATCTAAAATCATTGAAGATTTAGGTGCAGATTCTTTAGATGTTGTTGAATTAGTTATGGCTTTAGAAGAAAAATTTGATGTAGAAATTCCAGACAGCGATGCTGAAAAACTAGTAAAAATCGAAGATGTTGTTAATTATATAGAAAATCTTCAAAAATAATTTTAATTTTTAATAAGGAGTGCGGTTTGAAACGCGTTGTAGTAACAGGTATAGGAATGATCAATGCCCTTGGCTTAGACAAAGATAGCTCGTTTAAAGCAATTTGTGATGGCAAAAGTGGTGTTGATAAAATCACTCTTTTTGATACCACTGATTTTCCAGTGCAAATTGCTGCTGAAGTAAAAAATTTTGATCCTTTAAGTGTCTGTGATGCTAAAGAGGTTAAAAAAATAGATCGTTTTATACAACTTGGCATTAAAGCAGCAAGAGAAGCTATGGAAGATGCTAAATTTGATGAAACTTTAAACAAAGAAGAATTTGGTGTAGTTTCAGCAGCTGGTATAGGTGGTTTACCAAATATAGAAAAAAATTCCGTTACTTGCGCACAGCGTGGACCACGTAAAATTACTCCTTTTTTCATACCATCAGCTTTAGTTAATATGCTTGGTGGGATTATTTCTATCGAGCATGGATTACAAGGATCAAATATCTCATGCGTGACTGCTTGTGCAGCAGGAACTCATGCTATAGGTGAAGCTTATAAAAGCATAGCTTTAGGCAATGCAGATAAAATGCTTGTAGTAGGTGCTGAAGCAGCCATTTGTGCTGTGGGTATAGGTGGTTTTGCTGCTATGAAAGCTCTTTCTACTAGAAATGATGATCCAGCTAAGGCTTCAAGACCATTTGACAAAGAAAGAGATGGTTTTGTGATGGGTGAGGGTGCTGGTGCTTTAGTGTTTGAAGAGTATGAGGCTGCTAAAAAGCGTGGAGCTAAAATTTATGCTGAGTTAGTAGGTTTTGGCGAAAGTGCGGACGCACATCATATCACTTCGCCTACTTTAGAAGGGCCATTGCGTGCTATGAAAAAAGCTTTAAAAATGGCAGGAAACCCAAAAGTAGATTATATTAATGCGCACGGAACTTCTACTCCGGTAAATGATAAAAATGAAACAGCAGCTATTAAAGAACTTTTTAAAGATCAAATTCCTTTAGTTAGTTCTACAAAAGGTCAAACAGGACATTGCTTAGGTGCTGCTGGTGCTATTGAAGCTGTTATTTCTTTAATGGCGCTTGATCAAGGTATATTACCGCCAACTATCAATCAAATCGTAGCAGATGAAAACTGTGATCTTGACTATATACCAAATACTGCAAGAAAAAGCGAAATTAATGTTGTAATGAGCAATTCTTTTGGTTTTGGTGGAACAAATGGTTGTGTGATTTTCAAAAAAGTAGATTAATATGGCTTCTTATTTAGATTTTGAAAAAAATATTCAGCAAATTGATGAGGATTTGGCAAATGCTAAAATCAAAGGCGATGATGAAGCAGTAAAAATTTTAGAAAAAAACCTTGAAAAAGAAACCCAAAAAGTTTATAAAAATTTAAGCGATTACCAACGCTTACAGCTTGCAAGACATCCTGATCGTCCTTATGCGCTTGATTATATCCAAGCTATATTAAGTGATGCTTATGAAATTCATGGCGATCGTGCTTTTAGAGATGATCCTGCTATTGTGTGTTATGCAGGCTATATAGGTGGTAAAAAAATTATTGTTATAGGTGAGCAAAAAGGTAGAGGTACTAAAGATAAGCTTCATAGAAATTTTGGTATGCCTCATCCTGAAGGTTATAGAAAAGCTCTAAGAGTGGCAAAAATGGCTGAAAAATTTGACATACCGGTGTTATTTTTAGTAGATACTCCGGGCGCTTACCCAGGAGTAGGTGCTGAAGAGCGTGGTCAAAGTGAGGCTATAGCTAGAAATTTATATGAATTAAGCGCTCTTAAAACAATCACTATAGCAGTGGTTATAGGTGAAGGTGGAAGTGGTGGTGCTTTAGCCATAGGGGTAGCTGATAAACTTGCTATGATGAAAAATTCAGTTTTTTCTGTGATTTCACCCGAGGGTTGTGCTGCTATTTTATGGAATGATCCATCAAAAAGTGAAGCTGCTACTAAAGCCATGAAAGTAACTGCTGATGATTTAAAAACTCAAGGTTTGATTGATGATGTTATCGAAGAGCCAATGAGTGGAGCTCATAGAGATAAAGAAAATGCGATTAAAAATTTAAGTGATTATGTCTTAAAAGCTATAGAAGAATTAGAACAATACGATAAACGTGAATTAGCTGCATTAAGAATGCAAAAAATCTTTAAATTTGGAGCTTTTTCTGAATAATTTGCATTTTTATGCAAATTTCAACTTTTTTTAAAAAAACTATTGTATAATTACAACTTCAATTTAGTGGTTGGATAGCTCAGTCGGTAGAGCAGCAGACTGAAAATCTGCGTGTCGGCAGTTCGATTCTGCCTCTAACCACCATTCATTTTTTATTATAAAAATCATCTAATTCTTGAAGTTCACTTTCATTAAATCCTGCTTGAATTCTAGCTGTTTTGTTATATACTTTTCCTAAAAGATTAAATTCTTTATATTTGGTGCAAAGATCAAGATAACTATCATTTTCTTTTTTTGCATAATTCCACCAAAAATCCCCTTTATTTACATGTTTAATCTCATCATTTAATATAATGGTAAAAATTTCACCAAATAAACTTTTTATAGGATGATTAGTTGTGTTTAATTTTTCTAAGACGAAAGGATTAGCATCAAGTCCTTTTGCTTCAAGTCCTCTATGAACTATGCCCATTCTATGAGCAAGGTTATCTTTGGTTATGAATAAGGCTTTTTCAAGATTATCATGCGCATGGAAATCTCCATATTTAAAACCAAGTTCATTTAAAGTTTTTTCTAAAAGTAAAAAATGCTTAATTTCTTCATCAGCTACCTCAAGCCAATCTTGATAAAATTTCAATGGCAAGTTTTTAAATCTATAACTAGCATCTAAGGCCAAATTTATAGCACTATATTCTATATGTGCAACTGAATGTAAGATTTTAGCTAAAGATAAAGTACTATTTGCTTCTTTTGGACGTCTTATTTTCATAGGATGAAGGATTTTAACTTGTGAGTTTTTACAAATGATCGCTTCATGTGAATGATTAAAATCATACAAATTAGATTTAAAATTTTCATAAAATTCATTAAATAATTCAATCTTTTTAAAAATATCTTTGTGGTATAAAATTTTTTCTAATTCTTCAAAGAAATTTCTTTTCATTTTTAAACCTTGTTAAATATTATATAAGATAAAAAAGTATAATATAAAAATTTTGAAAATTTAAAAAGGTTTGCTAAAAATATGTTTAATGTCATACATGCTCTTTTTTTTAGAGAGTTAAAGACAAGATTTGGTATTAATAAATATTTGGGCTATTTCTGGGTGATCGGAGAACCTATGATGGTGGTTTTGGCAATCACTTCTATTATAGCAGCTATTAGAGAATTTCATCATCAAATCATGCCTGAGGGTGTTTCTATCTTTTTATTTCTAGCAGTAGGGATTATACCTTTTTTTATGTTTAGAAGCATTATTACTCAGCTTTTAAATGGCATAGGTGCAAATCTAGCTCTTTTTGCTTATAAACCTATTCGCCCTATACATGTTTTTATTGCAAGAGCATTGCTTGAGTTTTGTATTTATTTTACTATTTTTATTTGTGTAATGTTTTTAGCAGGTTGGTTTTTGCATATGCAAGTTATACCTAAACATTTTTTAGAAGTGATGTTTTCACTTTTTTTGCTTGTGGTATTTGGCTTTGCTATGGGAATGTGTTTTGCTATAGCAGGACATTTTGCAGAGCCTTTAAAAATGGCATTAAATTATTTAAATATAGTTTTATACTGGACAGCTTTGGTGGTATTTCCTATATGGATAGTTCCAAAACCTATTTTGGATATTTTATATTACAATCCACTTTTGCATATTATGGAACTTTTAAAATATAATTTTTTTCAAAATTATCCATTGCTTGATGATTATAATTATTATTACCCTATTGCATGTTTAAGTGTGATTTTGTTTTTGGGTTTGTTTTTTTATTATTTTACTAGAGAAAAGTTGATAGCGGTACGATGATAAAATTAGTTAATTTAACCAAATCTTTTCCTTTGCGCAATGGTGGAAGGCATTATGTTTTTAAAAACTTAAGTTTTGAATTCCCTGAAAATTGCAGTATAGGTTTAATGGGACGCAATGGTGCTGGAAAATCCACTTTAATGAAACTTTTAAGTGGTTCCTTGCTTCCTGATAGAGGTAAGATTATCACTAATAAAAAATTATCTTGGCCTTTGGGTTTGGCAGGTGCGTTTCAACATAGACTTTCAGCAAGGGACAATGCACGTTTTGTGGCCAGAGTATATGGTTATAAAGGAAAAGCTTTAGAAGAAAAGATTAAATTTGTGGAAGATTTTGCTGAGCTTGGTAAATTTTTTGATGAGCCTATGAATACTTACTCAGCAGGCATGAGTGCTAGGATATCTTTTGGTTTAAGCATGGCATTTGATTTTGATTATTATTTGATTGATGAAGCAGGTGCTGTGGGAGATCCTAAATTTAGAGAAAAAAGCTCTAGAATCTATAAAGAAAAATTAAGTAGGTCAAAAGTTATCATGGTTTCACATAATGTAGCTGAAATTAAACAATGGTGTGATAAAATTATATTTATGCAAGATGGACAAGCTACTATATATGATGATGTAGATGAGGGTATAGCGGTGTATCAAGGAAAAATAAATGCAAAATGATTTATTAAAAAAGTTTAAAAATTTAAAGATACTTAATTCTTTTAAAATAGTATTGATTTTGACGGCATTTGTTGTATTTTATTATGTTTTTATAGCAGCAAATCGCTATGTGAGTGAAAGTGTTTTAAGTGTGAAATCAACTACAGGAGATAGCGGAGCTATTACAGGCATTGCTGCACTTTTAACTAATAATTCTTTTTCAAGCGAGGATATAACCTTCTTAAAATCATATATTCATTCTTTAGATATGTTAAATATCTTAGAAGAAAAAATTCAAATTCGCGAGTTATATCAAAAACAAAAACTTGATTTTTTTTATAGTATTTCTTCATCGGCTGACCAAGAGGATTTTTTAAAGTATTATCAAAACCGTGTTAAGATTATTCAAGAAAACTCAGCCAATGGGCTTTTGCGTGTAGAAGTTGAAGGTTTTGATCCACAAAGTGCACATTTGATAGCTTCAACTATAGTTAAAGAAAGTGAAAAATTTATCAATGAAATTTCACACAAGGCTGCAAGAGATCAAATGCAATTTGCCGAAGAAGAGCTTTTGCAGTTTAAAAAAAGATATCAAAAGGCTAAAGATGAGCTTTTAGCTTTTCAAAATAAATATGGAGTATTTGATCCACTCAAACAAGCAGAAGGTACGCTAAAACTCATAGCTGAACTTGAATCAAAAATAGCAGCTAAAGAAGCTGAACTTTTGATGATGCAAAGTTATATAAATGATAATGCACCGCAAATTGTCACTATAAAAAGTGAAATAGATGCATTGAAAAAACAACTTCAAAAAGAAAAATCCAAAGTTTCATCTCCAAAATCCTCTCAAAAGCTTAATGATCTTGCAGCTAAATTTCAAGATCTAACTATAGAAGCAGGTTTTGCAGAAAGTGCTTACACAGCTGCATTAAAAGCTTATGAGAGTGCTAGGATAGAAGCTTTAAGAAAGATAAAACAAGTGGTTATAGTGCAAAGTCCAAGTTTACCTCAAAGTGCTAAATACCCAGAAGCTTTGTATAATATACTCACGGCTTTTATGATTTTATCTTTGATTTACGGAATTGTTAAATTTATTAAAATGATTATAGAGGAGCATAGATACTAATGAAAAAGATATTTTTATTTTTACTTTTACCTTTGTTTTTATTTTCAGCGGTAGATGTTTCTCAAATTGCAAAAATTCAAAATCAGCCATTAGCTCCATCTTTAGAGTCACAAATTATAAATTATGATAACAACCAAAGTGATTTTAACCAAACTCAAGCTCCGATAGCTAAAGTTTTTGGTGCGCATTTGTTTAATGGTAATTTTACTAAATTTACCCAACATGTTTACAATCCTGATTATAAACTAGCAGTGGGAGATAGGATTAATGTAAAAATTTGGGGTGCAGTAGAGTTTATACAAACTTTAACAGTAGATTCTCAAGGAAATATTTTCATACCAAAAGTAGGGGCAATTAATCTTTTGGGTGTGAAAAATAGTGCTTTGGTGCAAGTTATCACAAAAGCTATTAATAAAATTTATAAAAGCAATGTCTATGTATATGCGGATATGGATATTTATCAAAATGTATCAGTATTCGTCACAGGAAATGTGAACCAACCAGGTCTTTATCAAGGATTAAGTTCAGATTCTATTATACAGTATTTAGATAAAGCAAGCGGTATTAATTTAGAATATGGTAGTTTTAGAGATATTCAAATTTTAAGAGATAATAAAGTCATTAAAAAGATAGATTTATATGACTTTTTATTTAAAGGCCAACTTGATCTTTTTCCTTTTAGAATGGGTGATGTGATCTTAGTGGGTAGTGTGCAAAAGTATGTTTTTGTAGAAGGAGATGTACAAAAACCTTTTAGATTTGAACTCAGTAATGATATTTTAAATTTAGAAGATATAGCTAAAGTTGCAGGAGCTAAACCTATAGTTACTAATGCTGTGGTAAAAAGCTATAGAGATGATCATAAATTACATGTAGATGCTTACAGTAAAAAGCAGTTTTTGGGTGTGAAATTATATAACGGCGATGAGATAGAATTTAGACCTGATTATACTGCACAAAATATTAGTATTAGCATAGAAGGTGAGCATAGCGGTTTGCACTCTGTGGTAGTAAAAAAAGGCACAACTTTAGCTGAACTTGCTAAAATGATTACAGTTAATGATCAATCAAACATCAATGCCTTGCAAGTTTTTAGAAAAAGTGTAGCAGCTACTCAAAAACAACTTATTGAAGCCCAGCTTAAAGAGCTTGAGACGCTAGCTCTAACAAGTTCTTCAGTTAATGCTGAGCAAGCTAGCATTAGAGCTACTCAAGCTAAGACGATTTTAGAATTTATTGCGCGTGCAAAGCAAGCCCAACCAAAAGGACAAATCGTTATAGATAATGTCAAAGCGTATAATTCTATAGTATTAGAAGAAGGTGATGTGGTAAATGTACCTAGTAAAAATAATCTTGTTTTAGTTCAAGGTGAAGTTTCTATACCAGGTGCATTTGTATATATGGATAAAGAAAAATTAAGATATTATATCAACCTAGCAGGTGGTTTTAGCGATAGAGCTGATATATCAAGAGTTTTGGTAATCAATGCTAATGGTAAAGCAACTAAATACAGCGGTAGAAGCTCAGCGGATATCAAAGCAGGAGATTCTATTTTAGTTTTACCAAAAGTAGATAGTCAAAATTTACAAATCTTTAGCATGCTAACACAAATTTTATATCAAATAGCTATTGCAACTAATGTAGTGTTAAATATATAGGAATTTAGATGAACCAAATAGATGCGATTAAAATAGCCAAAGAAGTTTTTGAGATAGAATCAAAAACGATTTTAGATTTATGTAATAACTTAGATGAAGGTTTTAATAAAGCTGTTGAGTTGATTTTATCTATTAAAGGCAGGTGTGTTGTAAGTGGCATGGGCAAATCAGGTCATATAGGAGCTAAGATAGCTGCAACCTTAGCTAGCACAGGCACTCCAAGCTTTTTTATGCATCCGGGTGAAGCATTGCATGGAGATCTTGGTATGCTCACAAGTGAGGATGTGCTTTTAGCTATTTCAAATTCAGGAGAAACTGAAGAGGTTTTAAAACTCATACCAGTGATTAAAAAAAGAAAAATTCCTTTAATTGTCATGGCAGGAAATCAAAACTCTACTTTAGCTAAACAAGCAGATATTTTTATAAATATAGCAGTAAAAAAAGAAGCTTGCCCACTTCAGCTTGCTCCAACTTCATCTACTACGGCTACCTTAGCGATGGGTGATGCTATAGCAGTGGCTTTAATGAAAGCAAGGAAATTTAAGCCTGATGATTTTGCTTTATTTCATCCAGGGGGAAGCTTGGGTAGAAAGCTTTTAACTAGGGTGAGTGATTTGATGGTATCAAATAATCTACCTATAGTAAGTCCTGAGTGTGAATTTAATGAGCTAGTTGATGTGATGACTAGTGGTAAGTTAGGACTTTGCATAGTGCTTGAGAATGAAAAGCTAGTTGGGATCATCACAGATGGTGATTTAAGAAGAGCTTTAAGGGCAAACGATAAGCCAAGATTTGATTTTAAAGCTAAAGAAATCATGAGCGATAGTCCAAAAACCATAGAAGCAAGTGCTATGGCAAGTGAGGCAGAAGAGCTTATGCTAAAACACAAAATCAAAGAAATAGTTGTCGCTCAAGATGAAAAAATAATAGGTATTATACAACTTTATGCGATAGGAAATGTGTGAAACTTTCTATTATTATTCCTTTTGGTTTAAGTAAAGAAAGAATTTATATAAAAGATCGTGTTAGTCAAAAAGCATGCGAGTTTAAAAGCGATGATAGAGTTGAATATATATTTGTTGAAGGATATTCTTCTTTAGAAAATGATTTAAAGCGTGTTATCGAAGAAAATGGACTTATTTATCTTAAAGACGAAAGTCAAAAAGATTTTTTCTCCCAAGGAAAATGCCGTAATCTTGGTGCATCTTTTGCAAATTCAGATGTAGTGATGTTTTTAGATGTGGATTGTTATTTTTCTACGAGAACTCTTGAGTTAATTTTACAACTTATAGATATAAAAAATATCTCACAAAATATTAATGATTTTTTAGTGCTTCCTGTTATTTATCTTAGTAAGGAAGGCAGTGAGTTTATTTGCACACAAGAAAAAGATTTATGGGATAGTTTGATTAAAAATGATTTAATTAATGGAAAAAGAGAGTGGATTAAGTATTTTTCTTTAAGCTCTAGTTCTTTAGTTTTAAATAAACATAAATTTCTATCTTTAGGTGGAAATAATGAAGCATTTATAGGTCATAGTTATGAAGATCATGATTTTTACGCAAGATTGTTATTTGAAACAATTTCTTTTGAAAAAATGCCAAAAAAGTTATGTTACGATGAGGGAAGTTGGAATATAAAAGAATTTAAAGGCTTTAGAGCTTGGTTTTCTTTGCTTGGTTATGAGGCGAGTTTTCATGGTGTTTATATGTATCATTTTTATCATGATGAGCCAAATCAAAATAACTACATGGGGAATAGATTTCAAAATCATAGAAAATTTTATAATAATTTAAAAAATTTAAAAGATTATAGTATACCTCCACTTCAAGATAAGATAGTGATAAATAAAAATATTTTATTGTTATGTAATAATGATAAATTGATACTTAATTCAATAAAAGATGTGAGTGTTTATCTTGGTAAAATACAAAGCAAAAGTGAAAATTTTTTCTTCAATGAAGACGAATTTAATAGCAATAAATTTTTAAACTTCATTCAAGAAAATCATATTGAATGTGTATTATTTCCAAACCCATATGGTAATGAAAAGAGGTTAATTATTTATGAATTTGTGAAAAATAATAATCTTAAATTTATTTGTTATGATAGAGGTGCTTTGCCAGATAGCTGGTTTTTTGACACCAAAGGATTTAATTATGATTCTTCTACTTATAAAGAAGAAAATTGGAATAAAAACTTAACCATAGATGAAATTGCTGAATGCAAGAAATATATAAATAAAATTTTAAATGGAGACAACTTCTTAGAAAAACAGGGAAAAAGAAATCCTGAAAAATTAAAAAGCAAATTAAACATAAAAGATAAAAAAATAGTTTTTGTTCCCTTGCAGGTTGAAAACGATACAGTAGTAAAATATTTTACTTATACACCTTTTGAGTATAATAACTTTTTGAAGATTATCAATGAAGTGGCAAAACAACTAAAACATAGTCATGTTTTTTTAATTAAAAAACACCCTTTAACTTGTAAAATTGATAAAATGAGTTATGATTCACTAATTTTTACAGAAGATGATATAAATATTATTGATTTACTTGATATGTGTGATGTAGTGTTGACTTTAAATTCTGGCGTGGGGGTTTATGCTATGATGATGAATAAGCCTTGTATTAATTGTGCATTTGCTTTTTATGCTATCAATGGAGTTAATTATCAAGCACTAAGTAAAGATGAATTATTAAAGTATTTGAAAAGTGATTTAAGTGTTGATTATGAAAAAGTTATAAGGTTTGTGTATTATCTTAAAAACAATGTGTATAGTTTTGGAAAATCTAAGTATAAAGTAGTTCAAAAAAATAACAGAATTTATTCTAAAGTATATGAAACGAAATATTATTGTATTAATATTGGTTTAAAGAATTATTTAAATGTTAAAAATATAAATAAAACTCATTATAATTTAAAGTCCTTAATTTATAAACCATATATTAATGAAATTGATCATACGGGTATCATGATAAAAGTATTTAATCTGATTTTTCCAGATTTTATAAAATTAAGAATTATGCATACTAGATTTTATAAGCTTTTTAGAAAGTTAGTGTATAATCCAAGAAAATTTTTTATTGATTATATAGAAAAAACAAAATACAGATGGTTTGGGATTTAAGTGTGCTTATGATATTTAAAATGATAAAATTTAAAAAAATATTATTTCAATTAAATAAATTGATTAAAATAAATGATGTTTTTTGTTTAGAACATAAAAAAAAAGGATTTTTAAATACTATTTTTTATGAAAAATTAGAAAAGTATTTAAAATTAGCATTAAAAAGTAATGTTGTTTTTAATAAAATAGAAAATATCAATGAATTAAAACACGGCGATATTTGTATTATAGAAAATTGCTTGTATGATAAAAATATTATCAATGAAAAAAATAGTATCATTAAGGTATTTGTATGTATATCTAGTATTAGTATTTTTAATGAAAAGAAATCAGAGATAAACTTATTTGCAGAAACTAATAACTTAGTTGCATTTGAAAAAATTTCTTTTAAAATATTCAATAAAATTATAGTTTTTTTTATTAAAGACTTACAAAAAATTAATAATATATATCAGACCAAGAATAACAAATTAACTCAAGAGAATAACAAATTAACTCAAGAGAATAA